>JADGRG010000503.1 GCA_017881145.1 Sandaracinaceae bacterium
AAATACGGAATACGCACGTAGAAGCCATCGCAGATCACTCTCGGACGCGGGTTCGACTCCCGCCGCCTCCACCATGCTCGGGAACGCTTCGCGGTCCACTCGCCAATCGGCGGTCGTCGCCACCGTTGAAGGATTACAGCGCACTGTAATCCTTCAGCGGCTGGGCGACTCCCGCCGCCTCCACTAGCTAACGTATTCTAATCGTTCACCTTTCTGATCGCCGACACGCCCGTCTCCAGTATGTCTCCCAGACCGGAGACGGATTCGGGTGCTGTCGGTGTCGTTCTTGCAGCTGACGGCGGCGAGCTCAGAAGCTCGACGGCGTCGCGGCGGACGTTGGGAGAGAGGTGCCAGTAGCGCATGCTCATGCGGATGTCCGCGTGACCGAGCAGCTCCTGCACCGCTTTGAGGGGCGCACCACGCATCACGATCTGGCTCGCGGAGCTGCAGCGCTGCGCGATCGACGCCCGCGCGCACCTCCACTCGACCAGGATTTCCTGGTCGCACTATCCTGGCAACCCGCACGCGGGGATCAACGCGGGGCGCGTGTGGGAGAAGACGAAACCCTTTCTGGAGTGACGGGTTTGTCCGGACCGCCAGGCGCCGTTTCAGATTCGCCGCGGCCTATGGTATGCGGGCCCTGGCATGATTGGCGCTCGGCGCAAGACTTTAACACCGCTCTGGCTTCGCGAACGCATGCGCGCGCCCGTCGCCGGCGTGAAGCAAGCGGTGCGCTGGGCCAAACGCGAGCGTTTCCCCGACTTGCCGTCCGATCAGCAAGTGCTCGATGCGCCCTCGCTCAGCTTGCCGACCTCGCGCAGTCCCGTCGTCTCCATCGTCATCCCCGTGTACGGCAAGTTCGCAACCACGTGGTCGTGCTTGCAGGCGTTGGCGCAGGCGCGTACGGCGACGCCGTTCGAGGTCATCGTAGTCGACGACGCTTCGCCGGATCGCAGCGCGGAGGTGATGGGCTTCGCCTCCGGCGTACGAGTGCATCGCAACCCGGAGAACCTCGGCTTTATCCGCTCCTGCAACGTAGGCGCGCAGCTCGCAACCGGCGAGTGGCTGTGTTTGCTGAACAACGACACACGGGTCACCGACGGCTGGCTCGACGAGCTTTTGCAGACCTTCGAGCTGCATGCAGACACCGGCATGGTCGGCGCACGCCTACTCTTCCCGGACGGCCGGCTGCAGGAAGCGGGCGGCACGGTGTTTCGCGACGGAAGTGCGAGTCATCTCGGTCGCAACCGCGATCCCGGTCGGCCAGAGTACGCGTTCGTGCGCGAGGTCGACTACTGCTCGGGCGCATGTCTCTTGTTGCGGACCGAACTCTACCGTTCGCTCGGCGGCTTCGACGAACACTACCTACCCGCCTACTACGAGGACGCCGACCTGGCGTTCCGAGTTCGGCAACGCGGCCTGCGTGTGCTCTATCAGCCCTTGTGCCGCGTCGTGCATTACGAGGGCATTACCAACGGACGGGACCTCCAGCGCGGCGTCAAGCGCTACCAAGACGTGAACCGGGAGAAGTTCCGTGAACGCTGGCAGCAAACGCTGCTCGCCGAACATCCGGCGCCTGGTCGACGCACAGCGCTCTCGGCCGAGCGCCGCCTCCGCCCGCAGCTGCTGGTGATCCCGAGGCAGAGCGTGGGCCTCGCAGCGAACGACTTGCAACGCTGGCGCGCTTTGGACGCGCTTGGCTGGAAGCTCAGTGTGTTCACCAGGGACCCGAGCGCCGCCGAGCAGCTGGGTCGCGCAGGCATCGAACCGCTGACACCACCCTACTATCCGACCGGCGCATCCGCGTTGGTCGGCCCCCGGGCCGCCAGCGTGAGTCTGTTGTGGTGCGACGACGGGCCGTGGCTGCCCGAGCTCCACGAGCTGATCCGCACGAGCGCACCGCACGTGAAGACCGTGGTCAACTGGACCGATGCGCGCCCGCTCGACACCGCGGAGCTCGATCGCATGCGTTGCGCCGACCTGATAGTCGCCGTCGATGATCAAGCCGTGCTCGCGCTGCAGGCGCAGGCTCCACACCTGCGTGTGGTTTCCGCTGCGTCGAGCGACCCACAGCTTGCGGACGGTCTGCGCCGCTTGCTAGCGCACCGCTGAACGCGGCACCTGCGCCGGCACGTCAACGCACGCGGTATGCGACCCAGTGCAGCGCTTGGTTCTGCGAGGCCAGGCGGTCCACGGCGTGCAGCCAGGGCAGCGTTGGGTTGGAGTCGAAGCGTGCGAGGCGGGCACCTTTGCTTGGCAGAGCAGCGCGGAGCGCGGGCGGGTAGCGTGCCAGTGGCTGACCGGCGGCATCTACCTCCACCACCACGAGAGTCCCGGGAGACGCCGCCGAGAGCTGCTCTGGAAAATGGAGCGCCCACGACCATGTGGCGTCGACGTCGCGAAGCTGACCGAAGACTTCCAGCGACGACGCGATGTCCTGAATCACCCGTGTCGGCCGTTGCTCGCGTACCAGTTGCGCCAGCGCTGTGATGGCCTCGCCACGCCGGTCGTTCCAGCGCGTGGGGTAAAAGAAGAAGGGCCGGATCAGCAGCGCAGCGACCAAGGCGCTCAGCGCGGTCCACTTCCACGCCAGTGTCGCGGGTCGTGCGCCGGAGCCACGCAGACTCCGGGCGCTAGCGACCAGACTCGCGCTGAGCATTGCAAGCTCGAGCGCCAGCATGTCGTGCGCGTTCCAACATCCCGTGACAATCGCCAGACACACCACAACGCCGGCCGCGGCCAGCGCGTACCCGAAACGCAGGTCGCGCCTCGATCGGGCCTGCGCCCAGGCCGACGCACCCAGCGCCATGAAAACGGTCGCAAGCGGCGCGGTCGGCGTGTAGTTGCGTCCGTTGATGGCCGCAACCGCGTGTCCAGTCGGCACGCCTTCCCAGCCCTCGGGGAACACCTCGAGCGTGTTGAGCAGCAGGTAATGAAGACCAAGCACGCCGAAGAGCAACACCAGTACGCGTCTGGGCACCGTATCACTGAGCAAACGCGGGGCCTCGATGCAGCCGACCACGAACGCGACCAGCGCGGGTGGTGAAGCCACGGCAGGCAGTCCGCTGAGCACGTTGTACTGGACCAAGCCGGGCAGATCCCAGCGGCGAAAGTGTGCATACGACTCGCGGCCAAACCACAGCGCGTCGCCCTTGATGACCGCGCCCACGACGACCCACAGCGCAAACGGCGACAATGCCAGAAGTGCTGGCAAGACCGCTCGTGCAAGACTGCGCCGCGATCGGGCACCCGTCGCCAGTGCGTCAGCCGAAAACATGCACCCCATGAAAGCCACCACGGGAATCAACTCAACTCGACACAACGGAGCCACACCCGCCGAAAGCGCAGCCAGCCAGGGCCGACGCACCACCAGCTGCAACCACAGCGAGAGCGCGAGACAG
>JADGRG010000504.1 GCA_017881145.1 Sandaracinaceae bacterium
GGGCCTGTACCGGCGCAGCTACTCCTACCACGGACAGGCTGGCAACGTTCGTCTTCGCTACGAGTTCGACCCCGACGGCCACCCCGACCGCCCCTACCACCTGCACCCACCGGGCGCACCCGATCACGTCCGCCAACCGGCCCGAGCAATCCCCCCTGAGACAGCACTCGGCGACCTCAGCGCGTTGATCGCCAGCGAGCGCGCGGCCGGGCGCCTCTGACAGCCAGCGATGCGTTGCATGTAGTCGTCATCGCCACTCGAGGTTACGGGCGGCTTGCGACGCTTCTCTCGATCGCCCGGCCAGACGCGTCGCTTTAGCCACGCGCCGCAGCGTGGGGTGCGCAGAAGTCCTTACGGCACCAGAGCGTTGCTCGGGTATGCCCAGGGACGGTGCGAAGACGCGACACAGGGTGGCCGCACAGGCGGCCTGTGTCGATGCCTGAGGTCGCGCCGTTGGGCACGGAGGCTCCTGTGGCTTCGCTCGACGCTCCCCTTCAGTCGCGCCGGCGGACACGGGCCGATCTGCCGCGCGCGGGCTCGCTGGTGGCGCGAGGGTATGGCCGGCGGGACTACTACCTGCGGCGGCTGCTGGCGGTCGCCGACGTGGCGTGCGTGGCGCTGGCGCTGGTCCTCGCGATGGCGCTGGCCGGCGGCGCACGGGGGCACTCGTGGAGCGAGTACCTGCTGTACGGCGCGGTGACGCTGCCGGCGTGGGTGGTGGTGTTCAAGATGTACGGGCTGTACGAGCGCGACGCCAAGCGCCTCAGCCACTCGACGCTCGACGACCTGCCGCCGCTGTTTCACGCGCTGTTGCTCGGCTGTCTGTTGATGTGGTGCTGGTTCACGGCGGCCGCGCCGTTCAAGCTCGTGTTCGCGACGATCCTGCTGTTCGGGGCGTTGGCGCTCGCACTGGTGCTCGCCGGCCGAGCTTCGACGCGCGCGGGCTTCCTGCGGTTGATCTCCCCCGAGCGGGTGCTGCTGATCGGGACGGGCCAGACCAGCGGCGCGCTGATCGAGAAGATGCGCGCGAAGGCGAGCCTGCGGTTGGAGCCGATCGGGATGGTCGGCTGCGACCACGATGCGGCCCGGGCGGTCGACCTGCCGCTGCTGGGGTGCCTCGAGGATGTCGACCTGGCCAAGCTGATGGTCGAGCATGGGGTGGGGCGGGTGGTCGTGGCTGATGCCGAGGTCGACGGCGGCCGGCTGCTGCGCGTGTTGCGCGACTGCAAGACGGTGGCGGTCAAGGTGAGCCTGCTGCCGGCGACGTTCAGCGCGCTCGGCCCGTCGGTGGAGGTGGACGACGTGCAGGGGGTGACGGTGCTGGGGGTCAACCCGTCGGTGCTGTCGCGCTCCTCGCGCATGGCCAAGCGCACTCTGGATCTCGTGGGAGCGGGGCTGCTGGCGATCGTTGCGCTGCCACTCCTGGTGGCGCTTGCGGTGGCGATCAAGCTGGACTCACCGGGCCCGGTGTTCTTCTGTCAGGAGCGCATCGGCAGACGCGGCCGGCGCTTCCGCCTGCTGAAGCTGCGCACGATGGTGGCCGACGCCGAGGCCAAACGCGGCGAACTGCTGTCACAGAGCAAGGACTCGGGCTGGCTGCACCTCGAGCACGATCCCCGCATCACACGGGTCGGCCGCGTGCTGCGGCTGGCGAGCCTCGACGAGCTGCCGCAGCTGTGGAACGTGCTGCGGGGCGACATGAGCCTCGTGGGTCCGCGGCCGCTGGTCGCCGAGGAGGACAGCATGGTGGATGACTGGGCGCGCGGGCGGCTTGACCTGACCCCTGGGATCACCGGCCTGTGGCAAGTGCTTGGTCGCACGAGCATTCCGTTCGAGGAGATGGTGAAGCTCGACTACCTGTATGTGACCAACTGGTCGCTGTGGGGGGACATTCGGCTGATACTGCGTACGCTGCCGGTTGTTCTGCGGCGCAGCGGAGCAAATTAGGAGGAAGTTAAGGTCGCAGCGGCTTCGCGCGGGGCGGGCACATTCGGGGATCGCGCACGAGCCCGTAGAGCGCTTCGGCACGCTCGGCGCACGCGTCGGTGAGGCCGCCGAGCACCTTCGGGGTGCTGCGCAGCGTGAAGTCGGTGCGTCCGGGAGTGCAAGTCTTGAAGGGGACGGCTCTGCCGTCCGGGATGCGTGCGCGCGGGTGAGCCGTGGAGGGTGGCCGGCGCGGCTGCGGGCCGCACCGGAACAGGCGCCCGAGCAGCGTCGCAGCGCCTAGCGCGTTGGACGCCTTCCCAGCCTCGCGAGGGCAGCGATGCGCCGAGCCATGCCGCTCGGCATGAGCGGTAGTCCGGACGGCAGGACGTCCTGTGTGATCTTCAGCTCCTGCGCCGGCGCCGGCTCGGGCGCTCCGTGTGGCTCCTCGGGGTCGGGCCGATGCGGAGCTCGCTTTTGTGGGGTGTCGGTGGACATGGACCAATGGTAGTGCTGCTAGTGGGCGAGGTGTTTGACCGTCTCCCAGAAGCTCGGCAGCAGTTGGCCGATCCCACCGAGGGCGAAGCTCAGGCAGATGAGCAACTGCGATATCGCGGCGACGCTGATGAGCAGCGATACGCCAAGTCCGATGAGAGGCAGCCACCATGCCCGCCCCAAGCCGCCCATGAGCGCGACGTCGACCGCGATGACGAGTAGGCGTGCGCGCTGGGCGACGAGCTGGTGGTCGACCTGGGGGTGGGCGGTGACGGTCAGCGAGGTCGGCGTGATCGAGCGCGTCATCGAGCCACACGCTCTGCAGGCATGGTCGCGCAACACGGGCACGTGCGGGTCGTGGTAGCGCAGCTCCGCGCCGAGGCCTTTCAGCAGCGTGAGGATCTTCAGGGCGGGGGGACTCGCGGATGTCGCTGGCGCCGGGCTTGTAGCTGACGCCGAGCACGGCGATGCGCGCGCCTTTGATCGCCAGCCCGGTGTGGTTGAGCGTCCGCTGGACCTTGGCGACGCAGTGGTAGGGCATCTGCTGGTTGACCTTGCCCGACAGCTCGACGAGCTCGAGTGACATGTCGAGCTCGCGTGCGCGCCGGAAGAGGTAGAACGGGTCGATGGGCAGGCGGTGCCCGCCCATGCCGGGTCCGGGCTCGAAGCGCATGAACCCGTAGGGCTTGGTCGACGCGGCGTCGATGACCTCCCAGATGTCGATGCCCATGCGGTCTGTCAACATCGCGAGCTCGTTGACGAGCGCAATGTTGACCGAGCGGAAGATGTTCTAGAGCAGCTCGCATTGACTACATTTTCTGGAAGACGCGCTGGCGCGCGGCTTCGATAAACGCTTGTGGCGCCGGTCACTACACCAGATGCACCTCGAACATCGGCACCCGTGCAAGCCCGCGTGGTGCCGCAGCGTTGCTCGGATATGACCGGGGTCACCGCAGGCGCGCAACGCAGTGCCAACCGTCGGCCAAAACCTGCTCCCAGCTCCACGTCGTCTGCGGGATACAGCCTGTCTCATGTTTGAGGAGTCCACGACCGTCCGACCCAGTTGAGTGTGCGACGATA
>JADGRG010000505.1 GCA_017881145.1 Sandaracinaceae bacterium
TAGCGCATGCCGCCATCGTAGAACGGCACGGTCAGGATGAGCTGCGCCTGCCAGCCAGTGGCGGGTTGCGTCGCCGTCGAAGGGTTCTGATAGAAAGGTTGAAACTGTGCCGAAAGCAGCGGCAGGTAATCAGTCCAGCTGTCATCGACGACCTTCGCCGCGGCACGAGAGCGCGCGGTGCTGGCGCGCAGATCGCTGCGGCGCGCAAGTGCATCAGCTAGACCATCTTCGAGCGTGGGGGCCCGCGGCAGCGCGACCTCGTCATGCACCTCCATCGGCCCATCGGCACCGAGCAAGACGCCGAGCGCTTCCTGAGCACGGTCCAAGCCTGCGCGAGCGTTCTCGAGTAACACCTCGTTGGTGGCCACAGCCTCAGCAGCGCGGGTGTCATCGACGCGATTGCCGATTCCACCAGAGAAGCGCGTGTGAGCGTATTGGTAGTGGGCATTGGCGTTGTCGAGCGAGCGTTGGTTCACCTCGATGGAACGATGCTGCGCCACCACCGCCAGGTAGGCATGCGCAACCGCTAGCGCGACCTGCCGACGCATATCCTCGGCGCTCAGGCGCGCCACGTCGGCGTTGTCTGCGGCGTGACGGGCCTGCATCCAGCGCGATGCCGCCACCAGCGGCACCGTCAGGTTCAGGTTCGCTGCAAGCTGGTCCTGCGGGCTGAGGACCCGAGTACCGAGCATGCGGTCGCCATCGAGCCGAGTGTAGGCTGCGTTGCCGGTGAACGTGGGATACGCACCGGCGCGCGCCTGCTTTACCAACGCTTCAGCGCGACGGATCTCTTCAAGCGCCACGTTGACCCTGGGCTCACGCCTGAGCGCAAGGTCGATGGCTTCTTGGAGGCTGACGCGCGTGGGCGCCGCGCCCGCGGCACTGTCTGCAGCGAGCGCTGGCTGCGTCGATGCATCTTCCGCCGCCGTCAGCTGCGGATTCATCAGTATCCCAACCAGCACCAGAAGTGACGGCGAGCCCAACGCACGCAGCTTAACTCGCATGGGTCTCACCGAGCGCGGGGGCATCTGCTTCGTCGTCCGGCGCCGCGCGTCGGGCGAAACGGTCGAGGAGCGTGTAAAGGCAGGGCACGAGAAAGAGCGTGAAGAAGGTGGAGACTGTCAGGCCGCCGATCACGGCTCGGGCCAGCGGCAAGTTGGTTTCGCTGCCTTCGCCGATGCCGAGCGCCATCGGGATGAGCCCCACAATGGTGGCGATGGTGGTCATCAGAATCGGTCGCAGGCGAGTGCGTCCGGCTTCGACCGTCGCCTCCACGATGGGCTTGCCACGGGTGCGCAGCACGTTCGCGAAGTCCACCAAGAGCACGCCGTTGGACACCACGATGCCGACCATCATGATGATGCCCATGAAGCTGTTGACGTTCAGCGTGGTGCCCGTGAGGTAGAGCATCGCGAAGACGCCCGAGATGCCGAGTGGAACGCTGAACATGATCACCAGCGGGTCGATCAGCGACTTGAACTGTGACGCCAGCACCATGTAGACGAGCGCCAGCGCCATCAGCGCCGCGAATATCAGACCCTTGAAGGCTTTCTGTTGCTCGACGGTCTGCCCACCCAGCTGGGCGGTGAAACCGTCCGGCGGCGGAAGCTCATCCACCACGCGCTGCGCAGCTTCGCTGGCAGCACCCAGGCTCTTGCCGGGCGCGACGTTCGCAGTGACGTGGATGATGCGCTGCAGGTACTTTCGCTCGATCATCACCGGACCGCTCGAACGCTGAACGCTGGCAACAGTGTTCAGCGCCACCATGTCGCCAGCGGGCGTGCGCAGCGAGATGTCGCGCAGGTCGGTGACGTGGCTGCGGTATTCGTCGGCCAGGCGAACGTTGATGAAGTAACCGTTGCCGGTCTTCGGGTCGGTGAAGGGCACCGGCGCGAATTCCGTGTTGCCGTGCAGGCTGGTGAGCACCGTCTGCGCGACGTCCTGCTCGGAGAGACCGAGCACGCCGGCCTTCTGCCGATCGACCACCACGTCGAGCTCGGGCGAGTTCTCTTCGCGAGAGATCTGCACGTCGGTCAAGAGCGGTGCACCGTCGGTGTCGGACGCTTGGCGCAGCTTGGGCAAGAGCTTGCGCGCATAGTCACCGCCCTCTTCGAGGTCGTAGCCGAGCACCTCGATGTCGATGGGAGCGGCCGAGCCGAAGTTGAGGATGCGTTTCACGATACCGCCCACGAAGAAGAAGATCTGCGTTCCCGGGAAGCCCTTCGAGAATGCGCCGCGCAGCTTCTCTGCTGCTTGCACGTCCGAGATCGAGCGGTCTTCTCGCGAAACCAGGTTCACTTGTAGGTTGCCGGTGTGTGAGCCGGTGTTGCTGGTGAAGAGCGCGGTGCGTCCCGCAGGCAGACCGGTGTCCGAGAGCATGGTGTGGTAGAGCGGGGCAGTCTTGCCGCCGCCAGCTGCAACGGGCGCCAGCACTTTGGCGACCGTCTGCTCCATGCGCTTGGTCACCTCTTCGGTGCGCTCGACGCGCGTGCCGATCGGCGTCTTGTAGTTGATCGAGAACTGCGATTCGTCGGTGTCCGGGAAGAACTCGGTACCGATCCTCGACTTGAGCGCGAGCGAGCCGGCGAAGAGCCCGAGGATCGTGATGATGGTCAGGGCTCGGTGACGCAGGGTAAAGCCGAGCATGCGCGCGTAGATCGTATCCATGCCGTCGAGGAGGCGCACGATCAGCGCAGCGATGCCCTTGCGCGAATCCTCGTGGTGCGGCCGCAGCCAATAGAAGCAGAGCAGCGGCGTCGCGGTGCGCGAGACCAGAAAGCTCATGGTCAGCGCAAAGGCGATGGTCGACGCCAAGGGCAAGAAGAGCGAGCGAGCGATCCCGAAGAGAAAGAGCACCGGCAAGAAGACCACGATGGTGGTGATGGTCGACACCAGAATCGGCATGGCGACTTCCTGGGCAGCCGCCAGCACCGCCTGCTTGCGCTTCTGCCCCATGCCGAGGTGGCGGTGGATGTTCTCGAGCTCGACGATCGAGTCATCGACCAAACGCCCGACTCCGAGCGCAAGCCCACCGAGCGTGAACACGTTGAGCGTTTGGCCAGTGAGGAAGAGCAAGACGAAGGTCGCGATGATCGAGAGCGGAATCGCGATGGCGACGATGGCCGTCGCGCGCAGGCTGACCAGGAAGATCAGAATGACGAGCACCGCCAAGAGACCGCCCTGGAAGGCTTCGTGCTGCAGCGCGGCGACCGCGGAACGGATGTAGAGCGACTGGTCGAACGACACCGCGGCTTTGACGTTCGTCGGCACGCCGCGCAGGCGTGGCAGCGCTGCGCGGACGGCATCGACCACGGCGATGGTGTTGGCGCCCGGCTGCTTCAACACGCGCAGGTAGACGCCCCGCGCGCCGTTGATGCGCACGATCTCGGTCTGGTCGCCGGTTCCATCCACGGCGTCCGCGACGTCCGCGACGCGCAGTGGCGGCACGTAGTGAAAGCCGCCCGCGATGGCGCCGGGCTTGGCGATGAGCTGCCCGAGCGGACGCGCACTGTCGACCTGAGTGTTCGTGAAGACGTTGTAGTCGCGGTCGTCGGCCCGCACGCTGCCGCTCGGCAAGAGCATGTTCGAAGTGCGAACCAGGTTCACCAGGTCCAGGATGCCGAGGCCGCGCGCCCTGAGCGCATCGCGCTTGGCGCGCA
>JADGRG010000506.1 GCA_017881145.1 Sandaracinaceae bacterium
CAACCCAGGCCCTTTTCGACGCGGTCGATCGTCAACACCGAGAGATTCGCACGCCGTGCCAGTTCTGCTTTCGACATCATCTTTTCGATGCGTGTCTCGCGCAGGCGGATCTTCCTGACCGCGAGCTGCTTGCTCTTGGCCTTGGCCTCACCTGTCTCTGTGCCGTGCTGCACGGCGCCTTGTAACGAGCGTTCCGAGTCCGCGACGTGTCGGGCGGGCCTCGTGATCTCCGCAGCAGCCTCCGTGACCGAATCATCGGCCAGCGAAGCTGTCTCGGGTGGTGCAGGCGGTGTCACCTTGCCACCCATGGATTTGTCTCGTTGCTCCATGGCTCCCAGGCCAACAAGGACGGAAGATCCGGCCCTCGATGCCTAGGATCTTAGGGTGCGGCCCTTCCACAGGTCAAGCAAACTTGTTCAAAATTCCGCATACTTAAGCATAAATTACATCTAATTTGATCCTCTTTTCAGAGGCTCTTCGGGCGCGCAGCCAAAGGGCGGCGTCGTGCGTTTCTCTCGATTGTCAAGGAACGGCCAGGTCGAGTTTGAGCGTGGCAGTTGATCCAAGAGAGCGCAAAAAATCCGCCACCGCATCAGTGCACTGCAAAAGGTTTTGGAGCTGGCTCGATGCGACGGGTGGGTTAGCCTGCGCGACGCATGTTCGCTCGACACCGCTGGCGGCGTCTTCACGCCTGCATCGTCTGCACCTGGCTCGTGCTCTGCGTCACGCGACCGGCCCATGCGGAGCGGCAGCACGTCGTCAGACCTGGGCAGACCCTGGGAAGCATCGCCAAGCAGCATGGCGTAAACGTGGTGGAGCTCGCGGCTGCGAATCGCATGTCACGCGACGGGACGTTGCGACTCGGACAAGTGTTGACGGTGCCGCCCGCCGGGGTCACCTACGTGCGGCCCGGCCAGAACTTGGCACGCATCGCACGCGCCCACGACGTGGAGGTGGACGAGCTGGCGCGAGTGAACCACCTTGCAGCGGATGCGCCGCTGCGCGCGGGACAGCGTCTGCTCTTGCCCGGCTACGAGGAGGCCAACCAGCAGAGCGCCGCCCAGAAGAAGTGGGGGGCACCAAGACATCCGGGCGTCGTGACGCTCTACCGTGTCTGGTCGCGCAAGACCGTGCACCTGCGCATGGTCGACACGCAGGGCAAGGTGAAGCCGAGCTCGGTGCACGAGCTGCGCGACTTCCTGCGACCTCGGCTCTCGCGCAAGAAGAAGGACCCACACCTGCGGCTGATCCGTCTGGTCGCACAGGTCTCCGACCACTTCGGCGGCCGCACGCTGCAAGTGATTAGCGGCTACCGACTGCCGGGCGGCTACACGCGCGAGACCAGCCGTCACGTCGCCGGTGAAGCCATGGACTTCTTCGTCGCCGGCGTGCCACTCACCGAGTTGCACGACTACTGCCAGCACTTCGATCACGTGGGTGTCGGCTACTACCCCCGCTCTCACTTCGTGCATCTCGACGTGCGTCGCAAGGATGCGCGCTGGACCGACTGGTCCCTACCCGGCCAGCCGCCGATGCTGGGCGGAGCAACCGCCCCGAGCGAAGCCAGCAGCGACGCGGAGGCCGGCCCCAAACATCAGCACCGGCACGAGAACGAAGCCGACATCCCCGAACCACCACCGGCAGAGGACGACGGTCAGCCTCCCATCGACGACGAAGACACCATGCCTGCCACTGCGGCAAAGCCTGCGCCCTGACCCAATCACCTTGCCCAGAGCATGATGGCCCGTCAGGTGGTATGCCTTACCCCGCCGGGCGCTGGTCTCTGCCGGACGCCTACAGAATACTGTAGTCCGCAAGCCTGCGGTAGAAGGTCCGGCGCGGCATGCCGAGCGCAGCGGCCGCTCGCACGCGATTCCAGCCACACGCAGACAGTGCTTCGAGGATGCGCTGCTTCTCGTCGAGCCTGTGATGCTCGAGGTTGTCGATGGATGGCGGCTGGGTAGAAGACGTGGCGGCCCACTCGGCGGCCGGCATCAGAGCCCGCTGCTCCTCGGTCGCGAGGTCCGAGACATCGATGGTGGAGCTGTCGCTCATCACGCACGCCTGGAGCAACACATGCTCGAGCTGCCGAACATTGCCCGGCCATGGTTGCTCTGCAAGGTGCGTGAGCGCCTGGCGCGTCAGACGTCGCTTGCTCATGCCTTCTCGCTCAGCGAACGCGCTCAGAAAATGCTCACAGAGCAAAGGGATATCGTCACGCCGCTCGCGCAACGCCGGCAAAACCAACTCCACCACGCTCAGCCGGTAGAAAAGGTCCTCGCGGAACTTACCGGAGCCAACCAACTCGGTCAGCGGACGCTGGGTCGCGCTCACCACGCGCACATCCACAGGCTCTTCGGTCTCGGATCCGACGCGACACACCATGCCTGTCTGCAGGACACGCAGCAGGTCAACCTGCATCTTCGGCGGCATGTCCGAGATCTCATCGAGAAAGAGCGTGCCGCCGTTGGCTGCGGCGATCATGCCTCGCTTCTCGCGATCGGCACCGCTGAACGCGCCGCGCACGTGACCGAAGAGCTCGCTCTCCAGGAGTGCTTCCGGAATCGACCCGCATCGGATGGAGACGAACGGTGCCTTGGCTCGCGGTCCAGCATAGTGGATGGCGCGTGCCACGAGCTCCTTGCCGGTGCCGCTCTCGCCCCTGATCACCACGGGAACCATCGCAGCAGCGAGTCGATCTATGGCATCAAACACGCGCAGCATCGGCGCGCTGCGGCCCACCATGCTGTGACGCACGCCTGCAGCGCTGTGTCGTGTGAACCGTGAGAGCTCGCGTTGCACATCGTCGAGCTGACGGGTGC
>JADGRG010000507.1 GCA_017881145.1 Sandaracinaceae bacterium
CACCTCTTCGATGCTGGTCTCGTTCTGCGGCGTGGCCATCGCGAGCACGAGCTGCTCACCTTGCACTCGAACCGGGAACACCAGGTGCTCGCGGGCGATCTCGACGGGAATCAGGACCAGATTGCTGAGCGGCACGACTTGCCGGCTCAGGTCGATGGCCGGCACACCGTGTTGCTCGCTCAACGCGCGCAACGCATCGGTGACGGTGATCTTGCCCGCGCGCGCAGCGTTGGACGCGAGGCGTCCGCCCCGCTTTTCTTGCTCGTCGAGCATGCCCTCGAGCTCGTCGGCCGTGACGAGCTTCTGCTGGAGCATGATCTTGCCGAGCTGCTTCTTCGACCCAGAGCTGTCGCCCATGGTTCGGGGGGCCTCGCTACGCTTCAAGAAGAAATCAAACGAGCGATCACCACGCGACGCTCACCGTGAAGGCTACCGTGCCGAGCGCTGCCGATTCAACAAACACGGGCAAGGGCCGGTGGCGCGCACGCCGCCTACAGACAGAGCTGCAGTGCGTGCGTGTGACTCCGCGCTCACATGCCGGAGATGATCTTGTAGCCCTTGTCCTCGCGCGCCAGGATGATCCGATGCGGCTCCAGCCGGCGCTTCCACTGCGCGCCGTTGCTGGGCGTGTTCACCCGGAACCAGCCGGTGTAAAGCATGTCCACCAGCACGTGCTGATCGGCTGCGAAGCTGACTGCGCGGTAGGAGATCTGGTAGCGCGCGCCGAGCACCTCTTCGTGCATGCGCGCCAGGCCCGCCTTCAGGGCGTCGTAGTCGACGTCGTCCTCGCCAGCCGGCGTCCCCATGTCGTCGAAGTAGTTGACCGAGGCCAGGCTGAGCAGGATCGGCACGTTGCGCGCTTCCACAGCCTCACGGTATTTCTCAACAAATTCGACCACTTCGCGGTTCTCGCGGGTGTCCTCGACGCGGGTGTTCGGAATCATCGTGGTCTCGCATGCACCCAGGCACACGCACGAGGTCGCCAGGCAGAGCACGAGCGCTACGCGCGCGCAGCGCTGGCTGACGGCGAGAGAAGGACTTGGCACAAGGCGCATGAACGACATAGACGGCTGACTCACGGTGCTGACCACGGGGCTGACAACGCGGCGGCACGCGAAGTCTATTCCCAAACCGGAGGCCGCGGCGCCTTTTTAGCAGCAAGCCCGCCGCGGACAAGAGGCAGAGCGGCCAGGCGCCAAGCTGGACGGGCTTGCCGGGCGCACTGGCAGTGCAGCTCGGCGGGCGTCGGGGCGCAACCCAGAGCTCCGTGCGAACCATGCTAGCTTGACCGTCCGGCCCGAGGACCAGCGCTGTGATCGGCGTCGCACCGGGCACGGCAAACGCGGTCTGGATGCGGGGACCGCCGAACGCGGTGCGCGCAAAGCCGAGGTCGAAGGCCACGCGGGCTCCATCAGGCACGCCGCGCACTTCGAGGGTGACCGGGCAGCCGGTACAGGCGCTGCGTTCCGGAAGGAGGTAGCGGGGCGTAGTTGCCGGTTCATAGAGACGTAAGCTGAGCGACCCTGCGGCGGGGATTCGCAGCCTGGCTGTGATGGCTTGCGGGGAGCGACCGGACACGTCGCTCGACGGGAAGAATGCGAGCTCACCGGCGCTGACCGCGATGCTTTGGCCCACGGCGAGAAGCAGAGGCACTTCGGCTGGGCTCTCCGGGTTGCGGTTGCTCACTCGAAATACCGAGTCGTTGGCGTCGGCCTCGATCAGCAGCGATTCGTGCTGAGGTAGCGGTCGTGGCGGCTCACGCGGCTGACGCGGCTGACGCGGCTGACCATCGAAGAGCAGGTAGTGACCGGCGGGCACATCTATCGAGTCGAGCGCGGCGAGGGTCCGTCGTTCGAGGGCGAGCACTGCGTCGACCTCGGCCATGAAGGCAGGGTCTCGCGCGCAAGCGGGTCCCGCCGCGACCAGGAGCGAGCTGCCGACGCGTAGCGCAAAACCGGCGGGCGACCCTAGCCCGAGCAAAGGCTGAGTGTGGAGCATGCTGGTCGGGATGCGATGAGCCGTGATGGCGGAGGGCAGCGGAGCCGCGGCTTTTGCTGCGGCCGATGCGTCGGAGCCGAGTGAGTCCTCGCTGGCGTCCGAGGCAGGCAGCGGTAGCTTCGTCGAGACCATCCAGACGTCGACCGGAAGCGTCCTGAGAAGTGCAGCTGATGGCTGCGCTCCTCCGTTTGATAAGCTCGCCAGGCGCACCGTTTCGGCGTGGGCAAGCACTCGCACCGCGGCGTCGGCTCGGCGTTCGCCGAAGGGGGTGCGCAGCACGAGCGCGTAGGTGCCCGGCGCGGTGAACGCAGGCACTACCAGCGAGGCTCGATACACGAGTGACGAGGCGGCGTCGGATCGGAGGTTGATGATGGGCAGCGCGTAGCGGTGTGACAGGCCGGCGCTCTTGCCGAGCGGGATGCCGTCTCCCTCGAGGGCTGCCGAAAAGCCGTGCAGAGCCCGCTCTTGCTGGATGCCGGGTGGAGGCGTGAGCGCGGCTGGTAAGCGCACGCGCGCTAGCAGGATTGCGCCGGCATCGACCACCGCCGGCAAGAGAGGGCGCGGATAGAGCAGCGCAAGCTCGGGTTTGGCCGCCATCGGCTGCGCGCACCCGGGCAGCACGGCCAGCCAGTCGTCGGCCTGGGCTGCCCGGGTGGGCGCGCAAAAGAGAACACCCGCGCACAGGCCGCATATCCACGACGAAAGTGCCGGGCCGATGCGTCGCACGGGGTTGTCGACAATCACACCGCTCCACTCACGGATACACGAAGAACAAGAGGGCGTCATACAACGCATGGGTGTAGACCGCCACCGCGAAGCCGCGCGTGAGGTAGAGCGTCGCCAGAAAGAGGCCTCCGAGCGCTCGGTAGATGAAGACGCCGAGCGCGAAGTGGTCGCCGAGTGGCCCGAAATGATGTGCGAGCGAGAAGAGCAGCGACGACCCCACCACCGCTGCGAGCAAGGCTACGCCCGAGGACACCCGCAGGAGCCTCTCGATCAACACCGAGCCGCCCGAGACGAGCAGCGCGCGAAACACCACTTCTTCGTGAAAGCCTGCGCCAGCCGCCAGCACGAGCTTTGCGCCGATGCTGAGGGGTGCAGGCGAATCCGCCAGCGCCTGCGTGATGCGATGAGTCGCATAGCCCACCGTCACCAGCATGAGCACCGCGAAGACAGCGCTCTCAGCCAGCACACGGCCGATGGCCCAGGGTGCCAGCGCTCCGCGTTTCTGCTGCACCCACACTGCGATCGCCAGCACCAATGCGAAGCTCAAGGTGGTGATCACGTAAGCCGAGACGCTGGCATGGAGAAGCTTGAAAAGCAGGCTCGAAACCAGGTCGGCGCCGTTGCGGACATTGAGGAGCAGGATGCCCAGGTGGTAGATGAGGTAGACCGGGATGGTAAGCGCCACGCTGGTCAGCGGGTCGGGACGGCTCCGGAGTGCGCGCGCGGCGCGTGCCCAGGTTTCACTTAGCGTGCCCATGTTCGGCGCCTAGGATAGCCCGTAGTCTTTGATCTTGTAGAGCAGAGCGCGGTGCGAGATTTCGAGGAGCTTGGCTGCGGCCGTGCGATTGCCGCGAGTCTTGGCCAGCGCTTGCCGGATCAGGGATTCTTCGATCACGCGGCTGGCCTTCTTGATCGAGAGCTCGCCGCGAGCTAGCACCAGCGCCACGGCATCTTCGGGCTTCTGCACGCGCTCGGGCAGGTCCTCCACGGCCAGTACGTCGCCCTCCGCGAGCACCACCGCGCGCTCGATCAAGTTCTCCAGCTCGCGCACGTTGCCGGGCCAGCCATGACCCACCAACACTTTTCGGGCGCGTGGGTCGATGCCGCGGACCTGCGTCCCCAGGCGGGCGTTGTCGCGGGCGATGAAGTGGTCGATGAGCAGTGGCACGTCCTCGAGGCGATCTCGCAGCGGTGGCACCACGATCTGCAGCACGTTGAGCCGGTAGAAGAGGTCCTCGCGGAAACGCCCCTCGGCCACTTCCTTGTGCAGGTCGCGCACCGTCGCGGCGATCACGCGCACGTCGATCGTGGTGTCCTTGGTGCCGCCGACCGGACGTACCACGCTCTCCTGCAGCACGCGCAGGAGCTTCACCTGCAGTGCTGCCGGAAGCTCGCCGATTTCGTCCAGGAAGAGCGTGCCGCCGTCAGCTTCATTGAAGATGCCTTGCTTGTCGGCATGCGCATCGGTGAACGCGCCGCGCTTGTGCCCGAAGAGCTCGCTCTCCATCAGCGCTGCCGGGATGGCACCGCAGTTCACCGCGACGAAGGGCTTGTCCTTGCGCGGACTCTTCTGGTGCAGTGCGCGAGCCACCAGCTCCTTGCCCGTGCCGCTTTCGCCCTGGATCAGCACGGTGGTTCGATACTCCGCCACCTTTGCGATGAGCCGGAACACCTGCTGCATGGCCAGGCTCTTGCCGAGCAGCTCCGGGAAGGTCTCGGCGGTCTGCGCTGCGGCTCGCAGTGCACGGTTTTCTCGCAGCAGGGACTCGTGCTCTTCGGCCTTGGCCAGCGCGAAGAGCACCTCGTCTTGCTTGAAGGGCTTGGCGATGTAGTCGTAGGCGCCGCTGCGCACCGCTTCGAGCGCAAGCTCGACCGAGCCGTAGGCGCTCATCATGATCACCGTCACCTGCGGCAGGCGCGAGCGGACCTCGCGGCAGAGATCGATGCCGCTCATGCCCGGCATGCGCACGTCGGCGAGCAGAAAGTCCGGCGCGTTCTGCTCGATCAGCTCCAGCGCTTCTTCGGCGGTCTGGGCACTCGTGACCGCATAGCCCTTCTTGGCGAGGAGCGTCTGCAGCACCAGCCGGATGTTTTCCTCGTCGTCGACGACGAGCACTTTGCGAAGAATGGGCATGCAAATAGTGCAGAGTGGGCGGCGGGACTCTGTAAAGAGTATCACGACCCCCACCCGCCAGTGGCCGGCCCGTCTGCTCCGTGCACTCAGAGAGCCAGGGCTTCCAGCATCACGCCTTCGCGCAAACCCCATTCGCTGACGGTGATGGAAGGCAGCCTGAGCACTTCGGCCAGCTCGGCGAGCACCAGCGCGCCGGTCGGCAGGAGGTCGGCGCGGCGTTCATCGATGCCGGCGGTGCGCAAGCGTTCGGCGTGGCTGGAGCGGGCCAACTCATCGGCCAGCTCGCTGAGCTCGGTGGCGGTCATCTCCACGCCGTGGGTGGAACGCGTGGCGAG
>JADGRG010000508.1 GCA_017881145.1 Sandaracinaceae bacterium
CGCCGCTTCAGGTCGAGATGATCGTGCGCGGCTACCTGCCTGGCGTCTCCTCGACCAGCATCCTCACCGCATATCAAGCGGGTGCACGCGAGTTCTGCGGCCACCGCTTGCCCGAAGGGCTCACCCCGCACGGTCCCTTGCCGCAACCCATTCTCACGCCGACCACCAAGGCTCCGCACGGCGAGCACGACCAGAACATCTCACGCAAAGAGATCATCGCGTCCGGCAAGCTCTCGGCGGCTCACTTCGACGAAGCCGCACGCTACGCGATGGCGCTCTTTGCGCATGGCCAAAAGATGTGCGCCGAGCGCGGCCTGATCCTGGTCGACACCAAGTACGAATTCGGCATCGACAAGCAGGGGCGGATGATGCTGATCGACGAGATCCACACGCCCGACTCTTCACGCTATTGGTTCGCCAAGAGCTACGCGGAGCGCATGGCCAAAGGCCTGACGCCGGAATCGTTCGACAAGGAATACCTGCGCCGCTGGCTCGCGGAGCAAGGTTTCAAGGGCGACGGGCCGATCCCGAAGATCCCCGACGACGTGCGCATCGAGGCCGCCCGCCGCTACATCGAAGCCTGCGAGACGGTGCGCGGTGCAGCATTCCAGCCGAACCTCGAGCCGCCCAGCGCACGCGTGGAGAGGAACCTGCGCGCGCGCATCGCCTAGCCACATACCCGCCGAGCAGCCTTCGGCTCTCGGCGTATACTGACATACCCGCCGAGCAGCCTTCGGCTCTCGGCGTAGCCACCTGCCAGAAGGACCGAGACCGATGAAAGCCAACGTGTATGTGACGCTGAAAGAAGAAGTGCTCGATCCGCAGGGCGAAGCGGTGCGCCGAGCACTGGACTCGCTGGGCTTTGCCGGCGTGAAGAATGTCCGCGTGGGCAAGCTCATCCAGATCGAGCTGGCAGCCTCGACTCCCAGCGATGCCGAGCCGAAGCTGCGCGCGATGTGCGAGAAGCTCCTGGCCAATCCTATCGTCGAGGACTTCGCCTTCGAGCTCAAGAAGAGCGAGTGAAGCTCGACCGATGAGCGACCAATGAGCAGTGGCGTCAAGCGCGCGACCACGCCTCCGGCGAGCTTGCGTAAGCCAGCCCGAAGCGGCGGCCAAGCACGCGAGCTGATCATCCTGGTGAGCTTTCTGGTGATCACGGCGCTCGGCGTCGTCACCGTGCTCTTGCCGGAGACCGAGAACCAGAAGGATCCGGAAGCGCCAGCTCGCGCAGCCGCTGAAGCCAAGCTCGGTGCGGCAGCGCAAAGCCAGCTCCCCGCGCCCTAAATGCGCGACAATATGCCGACTTTTTGCATGTCGGCCCGCACGAGGCCATAGTGTTCAAGGAGCCTCGGCGGTGAGCTTTGCCTAGGTGTGCGACAGTGTATCTCGTGCTGCTGGGAGTCTGCCTCCCCGTCCGAGTCTCGGCCTACAGCGGGGCGCCGCTCTGTGCCATCCGCCCCCCGGACGACCAGAGCGAGAGCGAAAATGAAGCGCTGAGCCGCGAAGCAGAGCTGGTCTGTCTGCCACCAACCGGGCTGCAAGCGCTCGAACCCCAGTGGACAGCGCCCATCTCGGGGGACGAGGCTCGTGCCGCGTTGGCCGATGCCAACACACTCACGGCCGCAGGCAAGCTCGAGGATGCCCTACTTGCGCTGCGTGTCGTCGAACACGCGCTGCCACGCATCGCGGACCGCATCGCACTGCGTCGTGCCGAGCTCTTGATGCGAGTCGGCCGTCCGGCGGAAGCTTGCGAAGCGTATCGGCTCGCAGTGGAGAGTCCGGAACGCAACGTGGCCGCGCAGGCGCGCATCGCTCTGCCGCGCTGCTTGCTGGAAGCCGGCGTCCGCGCGGGTGAGACCGAGCTCGACCGGGTGAGCCAGCGCTATCGCTATCTGATCGGACGCGCCGAGCTGCAGCTGGCGCTGGCGCGAGCGCGCGAACGCTGGGGCAACGTCGCAGGCGCCGTGGCGATCTACCGAAGCATCGATCTCAGCGAGCCAGAGAGCCCGGTTGCCGCACAGGCACACGCAGCGCTCGGCCGCATCCGCGCCGCGGGCGTGGCGCTGCGTGGCTACACACCGGCCGAGTTGGTCGAGCGTGCAGAGCGGATCGTGCAGCGCGGCTCGGTGGAAGCAGCCCACGATGCCATCGCCGAGCTCTTGGCGCAGGAGAGCATGCCCGCGCTCTTGAAAGGGCGCGTGCATCTGCTCTCGGCACGCCTGGCCCGCGTGGAGGGTCGCTGGCCGGACGTGCGCGAAGAAGTCACGCGCGCCACGAACCTCGGTGTGCCTGCCGCTGACGCGCTGCGGCTTTTGCCTCGCGGCGGGCCGCGCGCAGATGGTCCTAACCCGACGCAAGCACGCGCCGACGCCGAAGCGCGCATCCGCAAGCTCCTGGGCGGTCGTCCGCTGCGCCAGCTCAGTGCTGGACTGCTTCGCCCCGTGCTCGACATCGCGCTGCAGCAAGCTCTGAAGGAACGCGCCACCGAGGTCCTGACGACGATGCGTGCTCGCGCAAGCCTCGCACCCAGCGCGCGCTTCGACGCGGCGATCGTGGCGTTCGGTGTGGCCTCGGACGAATCCGTGGCTGACTTGCTCGGGACGCTCTCGGGCGAGCGCAAGTATGCAGTGCCAGCGCGCTACCACCGAGCGCGCGCGCTGGAACGCCTCGGTCGCAGCGGCGAAGCCGAGGCCGAGTACCTGCGGGTGCTCTCGGAAGACAAGGGCTCGGCTCGCTACTACGCGATGTGGGCAGACCTGCGGCTGTGGGCGATGGAAAGCGCCAAGAGCCAGAGCTGCGCGCTGCCCCCGGACCAGCACGACTTCGTGGCCGAGGCCCTCGATGCGCTCTGGGATGGCTCGGCCAGCTCGCAGCCGACGGCGGCGGTGGCTGTGAACGATGCTGTGGCCGTTGCCCCCGTTGCGCCCGCAGCTGCAGCGCCGGAACCGCAGCCAACGGCGGCGGCGACGTCCGAAGGTGCTTCCGGCCCTGCCGTCGGCTTGCCCAGGCCGAACCCGACCGAAGCCAATGCCTTTCCACCGAGCATCGCCGAAGCCGACCCAGCAGCGACGGCGGAAACCAGCAGCGCGGAAGCGACGGCCGACGACACTGCCAAGGCTGCCGCTCTGGCGCTGCGCGAACAACGAGAGCGCGTGCTCTTGCTCCTGGGTCCGGTGTCGGCCACTTCGGGTGCAGCGTATCCATGGCTGGCGCGAGCAGCCGACCTGGTCGAGCTCGACCTCTACGAAGAAGCTGCCGATGAGATTGGCGAGGCCTACCTGGCATGGCGCGATGCGCGCGGAGAGTTGCGCTTGCGCTCCGGGCTGGAAGCCGTGCTGACGGGCTCCGCACCACCACGTCACGCAGCTGAGGGCGACC
>JADGRG010000509.1 GCA_017881145.1 Sandaracinaceae bacterium
CAAGACACGCCTGGCGCTTCAGCTCGCGCGGCAGCAGACGCTGCTGGCCACCATGCAGTGGAGTTACGACCTGCTCTCGCCGGCGGAGCAGAGGATGCTCCGCCAGCTTGCCGTGATTGCTGGCAGTTGCACCCTGGCCGCTGCGGCTTGCGTGGCGGACACCGTCGACGACTACGAGGCGCTGCAGCTGCTCACGCGTCTGCACGACAAGTCGCTTCTGCAGGTCGATCGTGAGGGCGCGGCGACGCCGCGCTACCGCATGCTCGAGACGGTGCGCCAATACGCGCAGGAGCGCCTGCACGATGCTGGCGAAGGCGATGCCGCCCGCGATCGGCATCTGCGCTACTTCGTCGCACTGGCCGAGCAGGCCGAGGCACAGATGTTCGGCCCCGAACAAGGCGCGTGGTCGGTGCGCTTGTGCCTGGAACAGGAAAATCTGCTGGCCGCGCATGCATGGGCGGAGCGTCCGGGCTCGCGTGAAGATGGTGAGCAGGCGTTGCGACTGGTCGCAGCATTGCGGGTCTATTGGATGAATTCCGACCAGATGGCGTGCGGGCTGCGCCTGGCGCGCAGCGCGCTGCACTGTGCGGGCGAAGACGCCTCCGCCCGCGCCCGCGCCGGCGCGCTGGTCGCGTTCAGTCAATTCAGCTTCTCGGCCGGAGGGTACGAAGAATCGGCGCTGCACGCCGAGGCCGCGCTCGCATCGGCGCGCAAGGTCGAGGACACGATGCTGATCATGCGTGCGGTGCGCTGGCATGCGAACGCCTTGAGCGTGCTGGGCAAGCTCGACCATGCGCGCGCGCTCTACGAACATTGTCGCGACATGGCTCGCAGCGCCGGAGACTGCGGCGAGCTCAGCGGCGCTCTGATCGGGCTGGGCGAGCTGCACCGCGCGCTCGACGAGCTGCCGCAGGCGGTCGCGTGCTACGAGGAATCGCTCGAGCTGGATCGCGCGGCGCATTGGGATGGCTCTCTCTGCACGGGGCTGGGCAATGTCGCGCGCGCCCTCGTGGAGCTCGACCAGCTCGAGCGCGCCCGCGTGGCGCTTCTCGAATGCATTCAGGTGGCGAACGCCGCCGGACTGAGATCGACGTGCTCGTGTGCGCTCGATCCCGTTGCCGGCTTGGCCCAGGCGCTCGGCGACTCCGACAGGGCCGCGCGCTACTTCGGCACAGCCGAAGCCATGCGCCACTTGACATGCACCGTGCGGGAGCCCACGGACGAGGCCTTCATCTCAAGGCTGATGGCCCAAGCGCGCACGGCGCTCGGGCCGGTGCGCTACGCGATGGCCGAAGATTCCGGCCTCGCAACCGGTTACGACGAAGCCATCGCCGACGCAATCTCCTGGCTGCGGCATGCGGCGCACTGAGTCATCGTCACCAACAACGACAAGGGCCCGCCAGTGAGCGGGCCTTCTTGTGCCATGCGCGCCACCCGCCCGCACGCTGAAGTCACTTGTGCAGCATCGCGATGCGCTCCTGATCGGCATCGTCTTTGGGGCCGTGGATCACCAGGAGAAAGGCGAACTCCTGGCCAGCACCGGACTCGGCCGCGCAGTCGAGTGTCGTCACTGCCCTGCGGATGTACTGCCGATAGTCCCATGGCGCTCCGCTGGACCGAACCTCGCTGACTCGCTTCCCCTCCAGACGAAACTGCACTTGCATCGATCCGGCTTGCTGGACCCGGCCCCAGGCAGAAGACAGAGAGTTCTGGAGTTCCTTGTCGATGTCAGGGCAAACGCTTCTGACGTCGATTCGGACGGGCTGAGCGGGCGCGGGAGCGGTAACTGTCACCGGCTGCAGCTGGGGCGCGACGCCGTCCGCCGCCACCGAGGGCGATGCGCTCAAGGCCATCGGTGTCACGACGAACAGGGCGAAAAATGAATTCCGGCAAGCGTTCATTCTTGAATCTCCAGTGGTTAGAGGAATGGGCTAAACGACTCGGGAACGCGAAGGTTGCGTGGGGCAGGAGCCTGGCCCGAAGCCTCACTCGGCCGTGACGGGGTCGATCCGCGCGCGCACTTCCGACACCTTGTTGGCGGGGAATCCGCCTCGACGTGCGTGCTCTCGAACCTGGGCTTCGTCGGTGGCGATGTACACGCAATAGATCTTGTCGTCGGTCACGTAACTCTCGACCCATTGAATCGATGGACCGAGATCGCGCAGCACGTTGCACGAGGTGGCCGAGATTCCTTTGAGGTCCGCGGCGCCCAGCTTTCCGGCGCCCGGAATCTCGCGTTCGATCACAAACTTCGGCATGGTCTTCTCCTTCTCTTGGGTTGAGGGCAAGGCTCACCGGGTGGCCGAGGCCAGCTGCACGGCCGGCGCCACTGGATGGGCGTGGTCGACAATCGTCTTGAGCGTGCCGAAGGTGACGAGTACGCTGACGGCGAGGGCGGTAGCGCGGGACTTGAATGAGGTCTTCATGAGGCTCTCCTGAGATGTGCACCGGGGTGCGTTGTTGATGGAGTGAACTTTCGTGGTCGGGACCCCTTTCAGTCTTGAAGGCACCTGAAACCTCGCCTTAAACGTCCTGAAGGCGCTAGATTTCGCTTCCATGGACGGCTCGCGCGCACTCAAGTTCGGCTGCTTCGAGTTGCAGGCCGGACACCGACGACTCCTGCGGAATGGCGCACCGGTGGCTCTTGGCGCGCGTGCTTTCGACTTGCTGATGGCATTGGCCGAGCGGCGAGAACGGGTCGTGACCAAGACCGAACTGCTCGACTTGGTCTGGCCAAGTCTGGTGGTCGAAGAGAACAACCTCCAGGTGCAGATCAGCGGCCTGCGCAAGCTGCTCGGTCCACAGGCCATCGCGACTATCCCCGGACGCGGTTACCGGTTCGTGATGCCGTTGTTGGATGAGAACCCCGCCTCTGACGAGCCTGAGGTCGTAGTGATTTCTCGCCCTGACCTGGGCGCGGCCGCGCGCCAGTCGAAGACCAGGCGATCGTCCTCGGGTCGATTCACAAGAAGGGGCTCGGCGAGTTCACGCTCCCGGGGCTCATGAAGATCTCCGTGATAGCGGTTCCCGCCAAGAAGAAGCGCATCGGCATCGACCCGTTCACGAA
>JADGRG010000046.1 GCA_017881145.1 Sandaracinaceae bacterium
GGACGCTGGATGCGTGGATCCGCGACACCGCGCTCTGCCGCTACTTCGAGGACACGCTCAGCGCAGAGGGCGTGATCGATGCCGAGCGCGTGGTCGAGAAGCTCGCACAGGCCCAGGGCGAGCGCTCTCTCGACGGACTGCACCAGGCGTTGCACGAGCTGGCGGCATTCGCGCTGCTCTCGGCCGGCAGTGTCCTGCCGCGGGAGGCCGAACGCGCGCTCTCGCGTGCGGTGAGCCGGCGGCTCTCGCGGCTGCGCGGCACGGCCGATTGACACGGGAAACGCGCAGCCCTACACACGGGCCAGCCATGATGGAACCCGAGCTGCTCCGGCAGAAGCTACACGCCACATTCCCGAGCGCGGCCCAGATCGAGCTCGAAGACCTGACGGGCACCAAGGATCACTTCAAAGCCGTGATCGTGGACGAGGGGTTTCGTGGCAAGACCCGCGTCGAGCAGCACCAGCTGGTCTACCGCGCGCTCGGTGAGCTGATGCATGGCCCGATCCACGCGCTTGCCCTGGAAACCCGCGCGCCCTGAGCGGGCCGACGCGCGTGTCAGTCGTGCCGCGCAGCCATCGTGACGGGCCCGCCGTCGTGACCAGCAGCCATGCCCGCTGGTCGAGGGAGCGCGCTGCTCACAGAGCTGTCGAAAAATGGCTCATAGCGGCTTTCGTCCTCGAAAAAATCCTCGAAATACGCGAGTATTCCTGCGGTTTTTTCTGCGGGCGCGCTCGCTCTGCGCCGATTTTTCGACAGCTCTTCACTTCGCATGAGGTTCGAGCGAATAGCCTTTGCGCAGCACGTAGAGCACGGCGCGCTCTTGGGCCGAGCCAAGCTTGGAATCCAGCGCGAGGGAGGTGCCAAACTCGCTGCGCAGCGCGGCGTAGAGCTTGGCTTCGACCTCATCGTCGAGCTCGCCCTCGTTGAAGCCGACCCGGCACACGGTCTTGCGACAAGCGACTTCGGTGATCACTTCCTTGTGCACGCCAGCGCCGCGAAAGAGCTTGGTGAGCCTGGGCTCTTCGTCGGTCGCCCAAAACCCGTCGCGTGGCTCGGTCTCGAAGGTGGTGCGAAAGGCGGGCACCAGCGCGTTCGGCAGAGGTACAGGTGCATCGGCTTCTTCCTTGGCGGCAGCTGCTTTGTGCGCGCTGGCCTGCCCTTCGGGCTCGGCTGGCTCGGGCTTGGGCTCCGCTGCAGCTTTCTTCTGCCCAGCAGCTGGCGGCTGCGCCTTGTCGTCGGGGGTGGCGGGTTCCTTCGCGGGCTTGCCGTCAGCCGCGGGAGCCTTCGGGTCGGCAGCGCCTGGCTTGACATCAGCGCGCTCACTCTGCGTTGTAGCCGCGTCACCGGCCCCGGCGCTTGCGGACTCGGCGCTTCCGAAGGCCACGGCTGAGTTGCGCGCCCTGCCGCCGTGCGCACGCAGTGGCGTCCGCACGAGCTCCGAATACAGGTAGGGGCCCCAGGCAACCGCTAGGCCCAAGAGGCCGAGCCCGAGCCATTTCCTCATGGTTCAATTGGTACCCGAGCACAGCCAGCGAGGGAAGGCGCTCGCCGCATTCGCCGAAAAATTGACGGAAAACCCGCAGACCGGTACCGGACACCATGCTGCGAAGAAGACTCCCCGTCCTTGGATTCGCGCTGGCACTGGCCACAGCCGGTTGGCTCGGCCACCGGATGCGCAACGCCGAAGAGGCCGACAACCGCCTGGCGCGCGCAGAACGCTTGCTCCGAGCGTCGATCGAAGAGGTGCCATCGCTCCAAGAGGTGCGCGCGACCGAAGTGCGCGGCCTCTGCGAAGAGGCAGAGGAGCTGCACGCGAGCGCCAAAGCCGCTGGCATGATCGAGGAAGCACGCGCCATCGAACGCTACCAGCGGGGCGAGCTGGTGCAGGCGGACCAGGCCTTGAGCCGAGCCAAGAAGCTGGCTGGCGACGCACCGCTCACGGGCCTGCTGTCCGCGACCCTCGCCGCAGCACGGCACGACCAGCCCCGCGCTCACGCCGAGCTCAGTGCCTTGCTCACCACCGCCCAGGATGACCCGCGAGCGCTGCTCTTGGCTGCCGACCTTGCCCGCGACCAGGGTCTCGGCGACGAAGCCCTCGGCTACACGATGCGCGCGCTCGCCGCGCATCCCAATGCGGCGATCGTCCATGAGCGGCTCGGCCTCGCCCACGAGTTGCTCGGCGATCAAGTCGATGCCCGCGCCGACTACGAACGCGCCGCACACCTCGATCGACGCGCCACGACGCCGCTCTTGCATCTGGGACGGCTCTTGCGCGACGCCGGCCAGATGGAAGGCGCACTGCTAGCGTTTCGTGGCGCAGCCGAGCGCAGCCCCAGCGCAGCGGAGGCCTTCATCGGCAGCGGCGTGTGCCGAGCTGCACGCGGTGACCGGGTCGGTGCACGCGCTGACTTCGAGCAGGCCCAAAGCCTCGCCAGCAACCGACCAGAGCCGCTGATCGGCCTTGGCGACCTCGACCTCGCGGAGGGTGACGTCCAGAGCGCGCTGCGCCGCTACCGCGCCGCCACGCTCCTCGATCAGAAGAGCACGACCGGCCTGGTGAAGCTGGGCAATGCGTTGGTGCGCACCCACGCTGCCGCCGCGGCTGTCGATGCCTTCCGCAAAGCCATCGACCTCGCACCCGATCTCGCCCAAGCGCACAACGGAATGGGGGCAGCTCTGCTCGGCCTCGGCGAAACGAGTGCTGCCGAGAAGGCGCTTGCTGTGGCTGCAGAGCTCGACCTGCACGATCCAAACCCGCTCTTGAACCTCGCGCTCTTGCGCCAGCAAAGCGGTGACAGCGCTGGCGCCGAAGCAGCCCTCGCCCAGGCCAAAGCGCGCGACCCAAAGCTGCTATTAGCCAGCCTCACGCAGCACAGCGGCCGACCAGCGCCCCGAGCGCGTGGTCATTGACTGCGAACCTACTTCTTCTTGGCAGGAGCAGCCGGCGTCGAGGTTTTGACGGCCGCCTTCTGCTTGCGCCATTCAACCAGCTTGCGGGTGGCGAGCTTCTTTTGCTTCTTGCGGGTCGGAGGATCTTGAGGCGTAGACATGGCGGTATGCGTACCACGAAGGTTTTTCCCCATGCAACCGGTCGCTCCGCGCCAACGACCTACCGGGCTCGCGGACGTCAGGGAGTCGAGTGCCCGAAGAGCGTCTGCAGCGCGTCGTCCTTGACCAGATTGGTACCGTCCAGGGAGTTGATGTCGGACTGCGTCATGTCGATGCGCGGGGCAAACGCCTTGGTGTGAAAGTCGCGCACGATCCGTGCCGCCAAGGCATCCCCGTCGTCGGTCGCTTCTGCGACAGCTCTGCCGCAAGCGATGGCGCTGCGATCCGCGCCCACCAGGCACGCGCTGCCTGAGCTTCGATCGGCTTCGATGTGCAGCACCAGGCCAGTGTCACCCTCGTCGAGACGCGGTGAGCCGCCGAGCAACGCGGCGACCCGCGCGGCGACAGCAGAGCCCTGCACTTCGAGCCGTACGGGCAGAGACAAACCCAGCCTACGAAACACGCCCGGATCCGCCTCGAAGACCTCTTCATAACGCTGCGTTGCTAGCGCGGTCTGGCCACTGCGGCGCGCAGCCTCCGCGCTGAGCAAGAGCGTGCGAGCTCGCAGCAGCAACTCCCCGGATGCGAGCCCCGTCGCAGCACGCTGCGCGAGGGCCAGCGCACGCTGGTTGTCGCCCATGTGCAACGCAACCTCGGCGCCGAACGCGTCGTAGTAAGCATCTGCGCCGGGTCGCTTGTCGCGGCTGCGCGAACGGGCCAGCGCTTCGTTCACGATGCCGGCGCCTAGCACCTCGACCAACTCACCCGCGAGCCATGGCGGCAAGATGGCGGAAGCCGAAGTGCCGATGCGGAAGATCCCGGCAAGCCGCGTTTCATCGCGCAAGAGCCGTTGCACCAACGCCGACGAAGACCACGCCGACAAGCGCAGATAGAGCGCCTCAGCCCACAGACGCGGCCGGCGATACCAGGGCAGCGTACGAGCTTCTTCCAGGCGCTCCTCTGCCAGCACTTGCTTGGCGCTGCGATCGAGCAACGCCACCACGATGTTGTCCTGGGCTGCATCGCGCGAGTTGTGCGAACGCCTAT
Organism: Sandaracinaceae bacterium; assembly: GCA_017881145.1. Lineage (GTDB taxonomy): Bacteria > Myxococcota_A > Polyangia > Polyangiales > JAFGIB01 > JADGRF01. The sequence continues at coordinate 4,096 of JADGRG010000046.1, forward strand.
CAGGCAACACCAGTGCCCGCGAGGTATAGCCGAGGGCAGCTTCGGCTCGGCCCACCACCAGCAGGAAAGCCGCGATAGCTCGCCGCGTCTCGTTGCGATCGGCGTCCCGCACGTGCGGAGGGCGCAGCGCGCGATAGCCGGCGACGCGCTTGAGCGCGGAAAACGCCTCCGCGAAACGACCCTCGCGCGTGTAGAGCTCGGAGAGCTCCATCCACGGATTGCCGTACCAGGAGAGGTCGGCTTCGGTGGCTTCCAGGCTCACACGCTCGGCCTCGTCGAGCTTGAAGAGCGAGCGCGACGCCTCGGCGAAGTTCGTGAGATCGACCGCCGAAAGCTCCAGCCCACCGGCGCGCGCATCGTCGATCGCGTGCTTGCATGCCTGGTAGCTAGCGCCGTCGTTGCCGGCCTCGAACTCGATGGCGCATAGAGCGTTGAGCCCGATGGCGCGCTGCGAGGGCCGCTCCGAGAGCGCCGCGCCAAGGTTCGCGGCCAGGCGCGCCTCCTTGTAACGGCCGAGTTTCATCAACGTCCAGGCGCGGTCGGCCACCATGTCCGGCTCGTAGAGTGCGTTGAAGCGAGCGATGAAGGCCAAGCGCGCAGAGTAGTGCTCGAGTGTGCCATGCACGTTGGCGAGCTCCTTGAGCAGCGTGGCATGCCAGCGCCAGGGCTGAGCCGGCGTTGGCGTGAGGCCATAGCGCCGCTCGAAGAGCCAGAGCGCTTGCTCCAGGTGGAAGAGCGCGCGGGGAGAGTCCGCTTCGGCATAGTGGTCAACATAGCCAATCACCAGATGCGCGACGAACGAGCCCGCGTTCTTCTTCCGGATCGTTTCCGCCAGCTCGCGCGCACGGATGTGATTGCCGCTCTGCGCAAGCTGCCAGGCCTCGCTCTCGCTGGCCGTCGCGTCCAGACCCGTGCTCTCGGTCTCAGCTGGGTCGAGCGCAAACTGCGCAGACGCAGGCTGCGCGGCGAGCAGTAGAGGCAGAAGCGCGACCCAGGCTCGCTTCATCGCGAAAGGCTCAGCTTGGCGAGCTGCTCGATGCACGGTCCCAGCGCAAGCGCGATGACCTCCTGCTTGTCGACTACGCCCGGCGCGCATTCGATGCGGTGCGAGAATACGTGCGGTGCGAGCGCAGCGACGTCTTCGGGCGACACGTAGTCGCGCCCGTGGATGAGCGCACGAGCTTGCAGCGCGGGCAGCATCAACACCAAGGAACGCGTCGAAGCGCCCTGGAGCACCCGCTCGTCGCTGCGCAGCGCACGAGCCAGGTCGACCAGCCCTTCGCGGATCGCCGGAGCGATGTGCACGCCTTCCCGCAACACGCGGCGCGCTTGCAAGAGCTGTGCACGTGAGACGCGCGCCAAACCCTCGCTCATCTGCAGGCTCTGCCTTGGATAGTGAGAGAGCACGTCGAGCTCGGCCTTGCGCTCGATATGCTTCATCTCGATCTTGAAGAGGAAGCGATCGAGCTGAGGCGTGGGCAGCGGGTAAGTGCCCATCACGTCTAGCGGATTCTGGGTAGCGATCACAAAGAAGAGCTCGTCGAGCTTGTGGGTATCGTTGTCGACCGTGACCTGCTTCTCCGCCATGGCTTCGAGCATCGCGGCCTGCACCTTGGGCGAGGTGCGGTTGATCTCGTCGGCCAGCACGATGTGCGCGAAGATCGGGCCCGGCCGGAAGGAGAAGCGGTTCTTGTCCAGCTCGAAGACGCTGGTGCCCGTCACGTCGCTAGGCAGGAGGTCGGGCGTGAACTGAATGCGCCGGAACGCGGCGATCCGCCCACCTGGCTCACCCACCACCAGCGAATCACCGAGACAGCGCGCCAGCGTGGTCTTGCCCGAGCCTGGATAGTCTTCGAGCAGCACGTGGCCATCCGAGACCAACGCGATCAGCGTCAGCTCGATGACTTGGTCGCGCCCCACGATCACGGCACGCGCACGCGCGGTGAGCGTTTCCAGCGTTTGCCGCGCTTCGGCGAGTTGCGAGCCATTGATTTCGCCCGCTTGCGCCGGCTGCATTTGCATCGTCCTGTCCTCCAAGCTCAACGTGAACGTATCCATGACCAGGGCGCGAGCGCGCCGAGCCATCTGCGCCACCATGATACCCGCGCCCGCACCTCGCCGGCGACGGCACCTCGTAGCTGCCGAAGTTCCTCTGCGTCGAACGCACCTGCCGCCCCGAACGCCGAAGCCAGATGCCGCTCGGTGAGCCGCGAAAACGACGGTGACGTCTCCGCGATGCGCCGCGCAAAGTCCTCGCGCGTCTCGCCGAAGCGGCGGTGCAAGGCCACTTCCGAAAGGCGATCGAGCTCGGCTCGATACACGACGCGCGGCAGTGCCCTGCGAGAGAAGACCGGCGCAAGCTTGCGCCAGAGCTTCACCAGGTAGAGCCAGCACGTCCCTAGCAAGAGCGCTGCGAGCGAGCCGCGCAAAAGCGCATCGCGCAGCTTGCGCACGGCATGCAAGAGCGGCACGAGCGGCCGGTCTTCACTCTGGGGCAAAGGTTTGATGCCGCGCGCCATCTCGCCGAGCAGGTGCTGCAGATCGGGATCGGGTGGAGGCGGCGGCGGATCCAGGCTGTGCGCAGGCGAGACATCGCTCACCACCCAGCCCACGCCCTCCACGTAGAACTCGGGCCAAGCGTGCGAGTTAGCGCCGGTGATCAGGATCGACGAGCCACCCTGACGCGCTGCTTCATCGACCACGTAGCCCGCCCCGACGCGCGCCGGAATCCCGAGTGTGCGCAGGAGGTAAACCGCAGCATGCGCGAAGTGCACGCAATAGCCGGTGCGGTCGCCGAAGAGAAAGTCCGCGGTTGGGTCGTCAGCGTGTGAGTGGCCGCTGCGCAAACTGTAAGTGCCCTCGCGGCTGAGCCAGAGGGATACGGCCAGCGCTCGTGCCACCCGATCGTCTCGCACGTTGTCTCGAATGCCAGCCACGATCTCCTGCGCGAGCTTGGCATAGCGCGGGTCTTGCGGCGCTTGCAGATAGTGCGCGCGCACAGCCTCGCTCCAGGCTGGCGAACCGAGCTCTCGGCCGAGCAAGTCGGGCAGGCGCGTAGCCAGTGCCGAAGAGGTCACGCGGTAGACCCGGCGGAAGCGCCCCGCATCCGGATTTTGCAGCGGTTCGATGCTCTCGGCGGACTCCAGCGCGAAGGGTCGAGTGTGCTCGGCCAGTAAGGCCACCGTAGTGTCGAGCTCGACGCGATCGCCCTGGCGATTCGGCACCTCGCCGAGCGACGTCTTGTGGGTGACGAAGCTAGGCGCGACGTCCGTATCGACACCCGCTTCCGTCGCTGACACCAGGCGCTTGCCATTGTATTGGCTGAACGCGGTCTGCCTGAAGTAGTAGAGCCCGGTCGGCGGCGAGTAGTCGTCGTGCAGCACCACCACGGCCAGCGGCACCTGCCGGCTCTGGTTATCGTAGTTGTCACGGAAGTCTAAGCGTTCGTTGTCGCTGTGAGAGCTTTGCTTGCGGTGCTGGCCCTGCTGATCTTGGTCCTGCTTTCCGGGCTTGTCGTCCGGCCGCAGACCCAGGCCCGAAGCACCTGCGGGCGGCTCCGGAATGCCCAGCAAACGCGTGGAAGTGATCACGAAGAGCAGCAGAGCTAAAGCCAGCGAGAGATGCAGCAGCGAACGCCAGAGCGAGCGCTCGTGCAGCAAGAGAGTCACGATCAGCACCGCGGCACAAGCGCCGATCAGCAAGAGCGCGGAGGTCGGATCCCCGCCCTGCGCGATGATGGAGGCGGAAAGCTCGAAGGGCCGGTTGATCGCACCAAAGCGATGCGCAACCACGAGCTGCGCAAACGAGAGCCCGACGAACACCACCTCCAGGAGCGAGAAGATGCGTCGACGCAGCGCGAGCGTGCGCAGACCCAAGGCGAAGCAGAGGCTGGCAAGGCCCAGTGCGCCCAGGTTGCCGACCAGAAGCGCAGTGCTGGGCCCAAGCGCGGCCGCCAGTGGCGCCGAGTCGAGCGCTAGCCGATGCGCCAGCACGCTCGACCCTACACCGAGCAGCGCAAGCACCCCGAGGGCCATGGTCCGCACGCGCGTGCGTGCGACCAGACTCGCCAGCGCGGCACCGAGCAACGCGGCCGCAGCTGCCGTGAGAGCGACGTCCTTCTCCGCCAGGGGATAGAGGCAGACAAACGCACTGATGGCATAGATGAGCGGCGCGACGAACGCCACCGCGAGCGAGGGTTGATCGGCGGCTTCTCCTGCGGCGCTGGTCATGGGCGAGCCTCGGCCCGACCGGAGGTGGCTCCCCGACTGAGCCCCTTGTGCAGTCGCTGCATCGCGCGGCGCAGCGAAGGCCCCAGCGCCTGACCACTCGCACGATCCAGAATCGTCACCGCGACACCCGCACGAGCCAGCGTGGTCACCACGGCTTCGAGCGCTTCGGCAGATGCCGCCCGGAGCGGCGGAACAGTCGTGAGTAGGCGCAACCAGAACGGTGGACGTGCCGTCGTCTGCACGCTGTCCACGCCCAACACCACACGCACCTGGCGGCTGCGTGCGACCTGCGCCACCGCATCGAGCCAACGACCGGGCACGATGGGCGCGAAGATGATGAGACTCGCAGGCCCGCGCTTGTCGACCTGCGCCACGAATGCGGCAAGATTCGCGCCGGCATGCTCGCGAGCCGCCACGGATTCGATCAGCTTCTGCAGCGCTTCGTCGACGCGTGACACCCCTGCTGGAGCCAAGTCCGTGCCAAACACCCAGTCATTGCCCAACAACCGGTTCTCGAGGGCAAGGCGCGCCACCGCCGCACTCGCGTCGTCGTCGTCTGCAGCGATGTAGAACGCAGCCGAGCGCCGCGAGAGCGAAACCGCACGCTCCGGCTTTCTCACCATCAGCTTGCCGGTGCGCGCCAGCACTTTCCAATGGATGAAGCGGGCGGGATCACCAGCCGTATAGCGCTGCAACTCCAGGCGGTCGCCATCGGTCATGCCCTGTGGATGCGGCAGCTCCGTCCCGGCGGCGAGCGACGCCAGTTGTGGCAGGTGCCGCAGACCGAGCAGGCGCGGCAACACACGAACACTGCGCTCTTCCGGCACGCGCAGCGCCACCCGCGCCAGACCGAAGGGATCTTCGACGATCACGCGGCGCAAGACGCTCTGGTGCTGACCACGCTCGGGTAGCTCGACGGCTTCCCGCAAATGACCGCGCACGAGCGAAGTGCGCACGCGCGCATCCTTGGGTGAGAGCCAGTGCCAGCGAATCTGAACAAAGGGCGCAAAGCGCAGCGCAGGCAGTGAGAAACCCGTGGCAGCCGCCAGCTGCGTCTCCAGGAGCAAGGCATCGCTGGGCGCAGCCCCGTGTCTACGCAGGCGAAAGCGCAACCACAAGGCAGCGGGCACGACGAAGAGTGGTGCGAGAGCACACAGGCCGAGCACGGCGTAACCCGTCACGAGCCAGACCAGATCGAGCTGCGCATACGCGAAGATGCGCAGCGCTGCATACGCTGCGCCGCCGAGCGCTAGCCCGAGCGGAGTCCAGGGGAAGAGATCCACCGCGGTCCCAACGCGCGCGCGCCAACGCATGCCGCGCGGACTCGCCAGATAGCGCCGCAGAGCGCCAAAGCGCGCCGCGCCCGTCCGTGTCGAAGTGTTCTCGCGTACCAACCGTCCCAAGACCATCGCCCCTAGCGTAGCCCAAGCAGCGGCCTTGGTAGGGCGGCTTGCGCAAACACGCCTAGTCATTTCACTCCGACCCTCCTATGCTCCCGCCTACATCGGCGTGCGCGTGACCGCGCTCGGGATCAACAACTCCCAGCTGGTCTTCATTCGCTCCTCACTCGCCACGTTCGGAGGGCAGCGCGCGCTAACAACACCGCTGGCGCTTAGCACGTGGAGGTCGTCATGAAGAAGGTAAGCGTTCTGTGCCTGGCACTCGTCACGGGACTCTGCGGTTGCGGGTCCAGCACTGCCAACTCACCGGGCGCAAGCTCGGCGCACGACTCGAACACCAGCGGCGATGGCGTCCCTAACTCGTTCGTCCACAAGCAGGGCAGCGGCAGCGTCTCCGCGTTGATCGGACCGCCGGGCGGCCTCTTGGAGCTGGTCGAAGGTCCGCGCGTGGAGATCCCACCGGGTGCGGTCGAAGGCAGCACGGAGTTCGGGCTCAGGATTGCAGAGAAGACCACCGCGTTCCTGAACAAGGAGGGCGAGAAGGCAGTGGGGCCGGTTTTCATCTTCTCGCCGGAGGTGAGCGCGCCGGAGGGCCGCAACATCACCGTGTCGATCCCGCTCGCTGCGTATCCGGAAGGCTGGGGCGACGTGGCGTTCGCCTACGAGATCTCGCAAGGCGCAGTGGTGGGCGGCGAAGACAGTACCCGCACCAAGTGGCAATACGACAACGCGAAGCTCAGCGGTGGCCGTGCCGTCGCACAGACCCAGGCCCTCACCGGACTGCGCATGCAGTTCGTGTTGAGCAACCTGGCAACGCAGTAGCAGCGCAGGCGTGGCTGCCTGCGGTCGAAGCCTCGGCGGCAGCGCTCTTCCACCGCACGCCACGCGAGAAGAACGGCTAGTTTCTCTGCGGCTTGCGCACGATGCGTGGGCACCGGTGCGATGGTAGAGTCACTACGATGTCCTCGGCCGCACCCAGGCTCGCGACCTACGCCGACCTACTCGCATTGCCCCCCGACGTGCGCGCGGAGGTGCTAGCAGGGGCAATCGTCACTTCGCCGGCTCCCTTGCCGCGCCACTCCAACGCACAAGGCGCCGCGCGGCGCTTCATCGGTGGGCCCTTCCACGACGATGACGGCCATGGAGGCCCAGGCGGATGGTGGATCTTCGTCGAAGTCGATGTCGCCTTCGGGCTCCATGACATCGTGCGTCCGGACATCGCGGGCTGGCGCCGCTCGCGGCTGCCTCGGCCCGGCAACACGCGCCCGATCGAGGTCGTGCCCGACTGGGTGTGCGAGATCCTATCGCCAGCGACCGCAGCGCGTGATCGCGTCCACAAGCGCAACCTCTATGGGCGCGCGGGCGTGGCGCACTACTGGCTGATCGACCCGAGCGCGCGTGTGTTGGAGGCCCTGACACTGCGTGAAGGCGTGTGGCTCGAAGCCGGCGTCTACGACGAAACCAGCACCGCACGCATCCCACCCTTCGAAGCCATCGAGCTCGACGTTGGCCGCCTCTTTCTGCCGCGTGAAGCGGACGAGCCGAGCGCGCAGAACGAGTGAAGCGCTGTCGAGTGCAAGCGCAGTAGTCACATACCCGCCCAGCAGCTGAGCACATACCACGCGCAGCAGCCTACGGCTCTCGGCGTTTTTTTGACCAAACGCTCTGCTCGGCGCATCCCGAAGGGGTGGAGCCGAGTGCACCTGCGCGACCTGTTATTACGTGGTTCAGCGTCCTGCTGATCGGCGGTTGTGCGTTTCCCATTCTGCACACCGAGGCCCACGCACGCGCCAACACTTCCGCCTCCGCGCAGCCGGTGCAGAGCGCTCACCGCA
>JADGRG010000510.1 GCA_017881145.1 Sandaracinaceae bacterium
AGCGCAGCGCCTGGTCGGTGCACCACCAGTATTCCTCGAGTGTCTCGCCTTTCCAGGCGAACACCGGAACGCCCTGGGGGTTCTCCGCCGTGCCCTCCGGACCGACGGCGACGGCGGCGGCCGCGTGGTCCTGAGTCGAGAAGATGTTGCAGCTGGTCCAGGTGACCTCGGCGCCCAGGTCGACCAGCGTCTCGATCAACACCGCGGTCTGGATGGTCATGTGCAAGCAGCCGGCGATGCGTGCACCGGCCAAGGGCTTCTTGCCCTTGTTCTCGGCGCGCAGAGCCATCAGGCCCGGCATCTCGGTCTCGGCGATCAGCATTTCCTTGCGGCCCCAGTCGGCCAAGGAGAGGTCCGCTACTTTGAAGTTGTCAGCCATGGTTCGTCTCCGTCTCTTGTCGTTTGCGGTCTTGGTTATCGGGCCAGTGGTGAGTTACGCCGGTTGTGCCGAAGAAGCGATAGCCTCTTGGGGACGGCGCGCCACCAACATATGCCAGGTCAGATGAGCATCCGGACCACCCGGATGAAACGCTGCTGGAAGGGTGTTCACCGAACACTCGCGCAGGCCTGCCTGCCGCGCATAGCCCGCCAGCTCTTCGGCCGAGAAGCCTAGCCAAAGGTCGGCCTCGGTCTCGCGCATCGATTCGTCCTCGTGGGGCGCGTAGTCGACCACCACCACCTGCCCGCCCGGTCGAGCCAGCGCCGAGAGGCTGCGAACGGCATCCACGGGTCGGGGGGCGTGATGCAGCACGCGCGAAGCGAACACCACGTCGGCCTGCCACTTCTGGCAGACGGCGTCGAGCACCGCGGGCTCGCTCAGGTCACCACAGAAGAGCTCGACGTTGCGGTGTCCTCGAGCCGCCAGCCTGCGCTGGGCTCGGTCGAGCTGAGCGTGCTCGCGATCGATGGCAACGACTCGTTCGAAGATCGGAGCCAACGCTTCGAGCAAGCGCCCGTCGCCGGTACCGACCTCGATGGCCAGAGCGCGAGCCGGAACCAAGGGCGCGAGCGCGGCCAAGTAGGCCGGCAACTCGGCAGGGAAGCTGGCTTGATCCGCGCGATCCCGCGGTTTGGCGAAGAACTCGCGCGCAGCAGCATCACGACGGCGGATGACTTCGGGCAAACGAGCGAACACGCCCTCGCGCTCACAGAGCCCGCGACCCGAGGCGAGCGCGTCGCGGATCACCGGATCATGGCGGACACCTTCAGCCAGCCGCACGAACACGCGCGTGCCCTGCCGACGCTCAGCTAGCAAGCCCAGCTTACGCAAAGCCGCCACGTGCCGGGACACATTGGGCTGACCTTCACCCAGGAGATCCCCCAATTCTCCGATGGAAAGCTCCTCGTGCTCGGAGAGTGCAAGCAAACGCAGACGCAGAGGCTCGCCGAGAATCTTGTATAATTCCCAACGTTTATCCGCGTCTACAAGGACCTGCACAGGGATCTTATATTCCTAAATGCGCATGTTCGCAAGTATCAAATCGCGATACATCCTACCTTGTCACGCTTCATACATGAGCGGTATCGGCTCGGAGGCGCGGGGAGGACCGATGGCGCCCCAAGATCGGGGGGTCTGGTCATTGCATCTGGCGTGAGTACCCTTTGGCCTTCCGTAACCTTGCCGTCCGAGGTGGGCCATGGCTCTTACAAATCGCATCCGCAGCTTCGTGTCGCTTGCGATCCTCGCGGGCCTTGCCTTGGGTTTCTTGGCAACGGACGAGGCACGCGCCGAGGAAGATCCGTCGGCGCTCTTACAGAAGGCCATGCGCCAGCGAGTCATCATCAACACCGACCCGCACACCGGTCGGACCGTGGCGGCCTTCCACTGTCGACGCGCTCCCGAGGGTTGCGACCGGCGCCTACTGGAGTTCGCCCACTACCTCACGGACGCCGGACAGAAGACGGGGCTCGACCCTTGGCTGCTTGCCGCGATGGCATTCAAGGAGAGCGGCTTCAACCCCTTCGCGATGGGGTCGCTCGGCGAGCTCGGCATCCTGCAGCTCCACCCCAACAACCCTCGCTCGCGTTCGGTCCGCTTCCTGCACGACGAGTGGTATCGGAAGCGTTTCCGTAGAGAAGTCTGGTCTTGCCAGCGGGAAGTCGTGGACCGGGCGGCTCAGCTTCTGGCCAAGTCGGTCGAGCTCTGCGGCGGCAACCTCAAGGACGCCTTGGGCGCCTACAACACCGGGCGCTGCGGCGGCAACGTGGTCTACTCCAAGCGCATCTTGGGGGAGCGCAAGCTGCTGCGCGAGACGGTCGGGCTCGAAAGCGCGCTGGACGCACCCGGCAAAAGAACGTAGAAGCCCGGCGTGCGCCTGGAACGAAGTCTCGAAAAGCTGGCCCGCCAAGCGATTGCCGACGCGCTCGGGGTGGATGCCCCACCACTGCTGAAGCCGGCCAACCCTGCGCACGGTGACTACCAGGTCAACGGCGCGCTGCCGCTGGCCAAGGAGCAGCAGCGTCCGCCGCGCGAGCTGGCCACCAAGGTCGCTGAACGCTTGGCGGGTGAACCCATGCTCGCGGCGGCCGAGGTCGCGGGCGCAGGCTTCGTCAACCTGCGCCTCCACCCAACCTGGGTTGCCGAGCAGCTCCTGGCGATGGCGCGCGACGCCGAGCACGAAGGTGTGCCTCCGGCCGACCAGCTGCAGCGCGTGGTGGTGGACTTCTCCGGCCCGAACATCGCCAAACAGATGCATGTCGGGCACCTGCGCTCGACCATCATCGGGGACGCCATCTGCCGGCTCCTGCGTTTCGTCGGCCACACCGTGATCGGCGACAACCACCTCGGCGACTTCGGAACCCAGTTCGGGCTGCTGATCGTGGGCGTGCGGGAGTTCGGCTCCGAGGCGGCGCTGGCCGCCGACGCCATCGAGGAGCTGGAGCGGGTCTACAAGCTGGCCACGGCCAAGTCCAAGGACGACCCGAGCTTCGCCGAGGCCGCGCGCCTGGAGCTCGCCAAGCTGCAACGTGGCGATGCAGACAACCGAGCGCTCTGGCAGCGCTTCATCGCTGCGACCCGGGTCGAGCTCGACAAGATCTACGGGCGCCTCGACATCCACTTCGACGCCTGGCTCGGAGAGAGCGCCTACGAGACGCTCTTGCCGGGCGTGGTCAAGGAGCTGGAGGCCAAGGGCCTGGCCCGACAGGACCAGGGTGCGCTCTGCGTGTTCTTCGAAGACGAGCCGGAGCTGGGCAAGAGCCCCTTCATAGTCCAGAAGAAGGACGGCGCCTTCCTCTACGCCACCACCGACATCGCGACCGTGCTCTATCGGCGCGACCACTTCCACGCCGACCGCGCCATCTACGTGGTCGACCAACGCCAGTCGCTGCACTTCAAGCAGCTCTTCTCCGTGATGAAGAAGCTGGGCGTGCCGATGGAGCTCTCGCACGTGGGCTTCGGCTCGGTGCTGGGCAAGGACGGCAAGCCCCTGAAGACGCGCGACGGCCAGGTGATCCGGCTCTCCGCGCTCCTCGACGAGGCCGAGACTCGCGCCGCAGCCCGCATGCGTGAAGAAGGCCTCAGCCTCGACGAAACGCAGATCACGGAGCTAGCTCCGATCGTCGGCATCGGCGCCGTCAAGTACGCCGACCTGATGCAGAACCGTCTCAGCGATTATCACTTCGACTGGGACAAGATGATCTCGTTCAAGGGCAACGCCGGGCCCTACCTGCAGTATGCCTACGCGCGCATTCAGGCCATCTTCCGCAAAGGCGAGATCGATCCGAAGAGCTTGGCGAGCACACAGGCTCTGACGCTCGCACACGACGCCGAGCTAGCGCTCGGCAAGCAGCTCTTGCGTTTCGCCGACGTGGTGCACCAAGCCGCAGAGCAGAGCGCGCCGCATCTGCTCTGCGATCATCTCTATGCGCTGGCGCGGCTCTTCTCGCTCTTCTACGAAGCGTGCCCCGTACTGCGTGCAGAGCCTGCCGAGCGCACCGGCCGCCTTCTGCTCTGCTGGCTGGCCGCGCGACAGATGCGCACCGGTCTCGGCCTCTTGGGCATCGCTGTCCCCGAGCGCATGTAGACTCGCCTCCGGCTGACCACGTCGACGGGCGGCTCGGCCGAGCTGCGGCGCATTCATCGAGGCGCCCTTACCCACGCCTGTGCTACCTTGCGGATGAAACGCGCGATGAACCAGAAGCCTGAAGAGAACGCAAAACCAGAACCCGGTGCGAGCCAACGGCCGCCGGGAGCGGGCGCGGCTGCGCTGGCGAGCGAGATCGTGGCAGGCACCGCGGCGCTTGGTGTCGATCACTACGTTCGAGCGCTGCAAGATCCTAGAGAAAGCCTCTTCACGCAGGCGGCGCGCGTCGTCGAAGAGGTCGCAAACCTGAAGCCCGAGCTGCTTGCTCCGCACATCGAGCGCCTCTGCGCACAAGTGCTCTCCGAGCACGCACGGGTCGCGCAATGCGCGGCGCACGCGCTGCCCCACTTGGCTCGCGTAGCACCTGCGAAAGTGGCGAAGCACCTGAAGACCTTGCAGGCCGCGTTCGCGACGGGTTCCGATGTCGCCAAGGACGGCCTCTTGCGGACCTTCGTGGCGCTCTGTCTGGCATCGGTGATCTACCAGAAGCGTCTGATCGAGATCTTCGAGCAAGCGCTGCGGGAAGCCGATGCCAAGACGCTGCAGCGGTGGGTCGAAGTGATTCTTCCGGCACTCAAAGGCGAGCCCTACGCGCAGGCTCGCGCAGTGGCCGAGCAGCGCATCGCCGACCCCGAGCTCCCGCGCCCCATCGCGCAGCGCATCGCCGATGTGATGGGCGTGAAGCTGCGCATCGCTTCACGCTGACGCGCCGTCCAGAAATGGCTCATAGCGGCTTACGTCCTCGGCCGGTCGGTCACGCTACAAGAGTAGCGCTCCCTCCCGGCCTGCGGGCGCGCTCGCTCTGAGCCTATTTCTGAACGGCGCTTGAGTCTTCGTATCGCAGTTGACTGAACGCTGCTTCAGAGCGCCAGTAGGCCTTGGTCGTAGTCGGCTGGGGCCTGTAGGCCCAAGAGCTGCAGCACGGTTGCGGCCACGTTGGACAGCCGCGGGTTCTTCACGCTTGCGTCGATGCGCAGCTCCGC
>JADGRG010000511.1 GCA_017881145.1 Sandaracinaceae bacterium
CTGGCGTGACAGGAGGAGCGCTAGCCTCGCTCAGAGCGCGATCTGGAACTGCACGCGCAGACGGTTGTCGACGCCCAGCCCGCCTGGCGGCGAGAAGCGGTGGACGTAGTCGGCCTGGAGCTTCATGGCGTGTCCCTCGACATAGTAGTTGAGCCCGAAGCCAAGCTCATCGTTTTCGTCGATCGTGCTGGTCGTGCGCTGAGTGGCGCGGACCATGGCGTAGCTGCCAACGACCTCGAGCGGCAGCGCCTGGCCGAGCATGTAGCCGCCTTGCAGCGTCCAGCCAAGACCGTCGCGCACGCCGCCGGGCAGGCCGCGCGGCGAGACCGAGCGGTAATGGAAGGCGGTGAGCACGGAAAGGCCCTGCAGCTTGAACAGGGCATCGGCCGTGAAGTTGTGAGCGTTGAAGTCGACCAGCGGGATCGCGTCGGCGGCTCCCAGGGTGTGGCCGAGCGCCTGCTGAGCATAGGGGCCGGTCGCGTCACTCTGCAGGAACGCGTACGCAGCACCCAGGCTCAGCTTCGGAGAAGCGACACGTTGCAGCGCCACCGGCGAGTCCGCGAAGTTGCCGAAGGGAGCAAACTCGGCGCGCACCACGTAGAGCAAACCGAGGTCGCCTGCGCCCACCGTTCGACGTGTCGCGTTGCGCAGCTCGCCGCTGTAGATGCCAGCGTAGTAGCGGAGCTTGCCCTGCCCCAGCAGGTCGGTGGAGCGCAGATCGACGCCGATGTCACGACCGAAGTTGAACTCCTGGTCGACGGCGGATCGAGCGATCAAGCCGAGCTGACCATCCTGGATCAGCCGCTCACGACCAAAGGGAACCTTGCCCTGCCCGACGTGCAGGTTCGCATCCCGCAGGTGTGTGAAGTCGACGAAGAAATCCAGGACAGGCGACTGCGCGATCACGTCGCTGCCAGTCGTGAAGGTCAGCAACTTGCCGCTGGCATCGACCACCTGCTGCGACGACCTGCCAGTGCTCAGCACTGGCCCGGCATCGAGATCGGTCCCGGAAAAACCCAGCTCCAACCGATACTTCACCTGCGGCGAGAAGACGTGGCCATCGAAGCTCACGCGGGCCAGCGGGATGATCAGGTAGTTGCGCCGCGGCGACAGCGCTGCCGTGGGCAAGTGCAGCTCATCCAGGAACTGACCGAGCAGATGCGTAGTCAGCGAGAAGCGCCCATCGGTGGAGGTCACTTCGAGCCCTTCGCCCGGCCTGAAGTGGACGACCGCGCCTTGGTCGGCCCCGCGGGGCAGCCCCACCGGCACGAGCCCGCTTGCATAGGGCAGAGTGCTCACGGTTGCAGCTGTTGGCGGCACAGTTGCAGCCTGCGCCGCCGAGCCGGTCGCGGGGATTTCGGCGGGCAATGGGAAGCCCGCCGAAGTCTCACCGAGAACCGGCGCCGGTGTCGGGGGCAAGGCGCGCAGCGGCACGAGGCCGGGAGAAGCTGTTGCCGCGGCAGGCGCAACGGGGACGAGCTCGGGGGAAGCTGTCACCGCGGATGGGCGCGTCGCCTCAACTTTAGGCGCCTCTGGCGCGACGCCCGACTGAGCCGAGGTGTGATGCGTGGGCGCCCAGCCAGCAGCGCACACCAGCGCGGCCAGGACTCGGAAATGGATCGCACGGCGATGGATCTGCATGGACGAGTGCCTTCATACAACGAATCCAGCCGCACTTTCAGGCACTCTTTCGCGCGGGAGCCCACCATCAAGGTTCGCGACGGCTTCTGCGGAATCAACGGTAACCCTTCATTATGGTTGAACAAACCGCGCATTGATGTAGGCTTGCACCGGTGCGCAAGGAGTTCGGGCCCGTTCGCATGGCGGATCACGCACCAAACGAAAAGGACATGCTCGACCTGCCCATCGGGACGCAGGACGATCGGCTTAGGCGCCGGCCGCGTGTGGCCGAGCTGGGGTCCGACACGCACCAGGATGGCGTGGTGCCGCCACTGACGAAGCTTGTCTCGCGCATTCCACCGCCGCCGCGCCTGCCGAACCTGGATGGCGATCGATGGGCCCCGTCGGCCCGACCCACGACTGAGCGCCCAGCTGAGCGCCCAGCTGAGCGCATGACACGCACGCGCGCGCACGCGTCGCCCAGCGCCCCGCAGACCCGTCACGCGGCGACCTTGCAGGCTTGGGGCGCAGTGATCGCTGCTTTGCTCTCAGGTGGGCTCTTGGTTTGGTCGAGTGTGACGCCACAGGCAGGCAAAGGTGTCACCGCCGTCAGCGGCATGCGCGCAGGCGGCAGCGAGACGCCACTGCAGCATGCGCAGAAGCTGGTCGCCGAGGCCGACGCACTGCAGGAGCAGAAGCAGTGGGCGCAAGCAGAAGCGCGCTACGTCTTGGCGCTTGAAGACCCGAGCTCGGAGGCGAACGCTCTGCGCGGGCTCTGCCGCACCAACCTGGCCCGCAACGATGGCCAGCGCGCCCTCTTCTGGGCCAAGCGCCTCTTGCTCACGCAACCAGGCTCGGCCGATGGCAACCTCATGCTCGGCGACGCCGAGGTCATGCTCGGCCATCGCCGCGAAGCGCTCTACGCTTGGCAACGCGCGCGCGCGCTCGGAAGCGCCGCCGCGGCGTCACGCATCGACGCTCAGTAACGCGGGACCGTGGCGTCGATGCTCACCGACCAAGCATCGATACCGCCAATCACGTTGTAGACGCGCCGGTAGCCCTGCTCGACGAAGCGCTCGGCTGCAGCTTGGCTGCGTCCGCCGTGATGGCAGTGGAAGACCAGCGGCGTGTCCTGGTCGAGATGGGAGATGTGATGCGCGGCTGCGGCGTCGAACAAGCGCGCGCCAGGCAGGCTCGCGATCTCACGCTCCTCGGGGGTGCGCACGTCGAAGAGCTCGAAGGGTTGGCCAGATTCCATCAACGACTTGAGCCCGGCCACCGTAAGCGGTCGCACCTTGGCTGGCTCGTTGGGGTTGTCGATCATGAAGCCGCCACCGCCCTCGGCCGAGTAGTCGATGTGCACGCCGTTGGCGCGTGGCGCGCTCTCCTGGTCGAGCAAGACCTTCACGCCAGCCGCGTCGACCACGATATCGCCCTCCGCAGGGTCGTCGATCGACAAGGCGTGCTCGAATTCGCTGCTCACTTCGAGGCGCAGCACCCCGGGCTCGCCGCCTTGCACCTCCGCTAGTGCGCGCTTGGCGCTCGCGGTCAGCGTCAGCGTAATCTCGGCATCGACGGCACCGCTCTCCTTGACCTCGGCATCGCCTACGACGCTCTTGGGCGCAGGCGCAGCCACGCCCAAGAGAGCGTGCAGCTCACCGGCCTCGAACATTTCGCGCACGATGTCGCAACCACCGACGAACTTCCCATCGATGTAGAGCTGCGGCAGCGTTGGCCAATCCGAGTAGTGCTTGATCCCCTCGCGGATCGCTGGATCGGCAAGCACGTTGACGGTCGCGTAGCTGGGGATGAGCTGATTCAAGATCTGGGTGACCGTGGCAGAGAAGCCGCACTGCGGCATCTGCCGGTTACCCTTCATGAAGACCACGACCTTGTCGCTGGCCACAAGGTCCGAGATCCGCTGCTTGGTTTCTGTGTCTAGCGTCATGGTGCTGGCTGGTTCCTGGTGCTCTGCCAAGGGGTCTTCCACCCCGCTGGTGGCGGATGCTCTAGGGCCACAGACGCGCGCCGTCAACTGGTCTACCGTGGCAAGCTGCAGAGAGGACGGAGGGCGCGTTGCCCGCCGCTTGGCAGAGCCATGAGTGACGCGCAGGTGTGCATCGAAGACCAGCTTGAACCGGCGTCGGCTCTGGCACGTGGGCAGGCCTTCTGTGAAGCCTGCACGCCGAGTGAGCCGGTCGCCCTCTACGGCGCGACGCTGCGCGGCGACAGCCTGGTGCTCGGCGCCTATCAGCACGCAGCGCAAGCGCTGGCGAAGGCCTCGCTCGAGCACGGTACGATCCTGCGCCGAGCCACCGGCGGCGCGACGGTGCGAGCTGGCGACGGCATCATCTACCTGGCGCTGGGACTTCACCAGCGCTCTGCGCTGATGACGTGCCCCAAGCTGCGCATCCTCAATCGCAACGTGCGCGGCGCGCTGCAGGGACTGCGACTCTTGGGGGTTGCCGCGCACTACTTCGGTCGAGACTTCATCTCAGTCGATGTGCGGCCTGCGGCGTATATCGGTTGGCAAGCGTGGCCGGACGGCCGCGTGGTGCTGGAGCTCTTCGTATCGGCGACCACGAGCTACGTGCCAGCGCCGGAGCAACTTGGCTATCCGGCGCGCGAACACGACCCCCACCACGGTAAAGCACCGATCACACTCGCAGAAGCCGGGGCCAAGGCGCTCGATGCCACCGTGGTAGAGAAGATTGCCGCCGGCTACGAGTCTGCGTTTGGCGCCCAATTCCGCAGCATCACGCTAGCGCGCGAAGAGCTCGATCGCGCCGGAGAGGTGGCCCAAGCGCAGCACGTGCTGATCGACGAATCGGAGAAGCTCTCCTGGTCGTCACCTCGCGAAGAGGCCATCGGTTTCGTGAGCGCAGGCGTGTCGCTCGACCGGTCCGGCAAGCTGGACCAGGTGCGCTTGGCCGGCGACTTCTTTCAGGATGCCGGCTGCCCCGCCTCGCTCACGCGCACCCTGCAGGGCGTCGAGCCGAGCGATGCGCTGATCGGCCGCGGCCTCGATGCCGTGTATGCGCAAGGCAGCCACGAGCTCGAAGGCGTGCGCAGCCTGCGCACGTTCCAGGAAGCGATCCTAGAGGCAGTCGAACACGCGCGTGCTTCGTGATGGCTCGGCAGGTAATCACACACCCGCGCAGCGGCCTGCGACTCTCCGCGTCGGCTCTCGGCGTATGCAGATTCGCCAGTCCCCAACGTTCGGCCGGCAAGGCCACAGCTAGACGTGGAATCACGATTTACATTTGGTCGCTCCAAACGTAAACTGCGCTGATGAGCGACATCTCGCGTCCGTTCTGGCTGGCTCGGCTTGAGGCCGCCTGGCGGCAAGCGCCGATCGTCTGGCTCTCCGGCGTGCGCCGCGTGGGCAAGACGAGCCTCGCGCGGCAGCTGCGCGGTGCCGAGTACTTGAACTGCGACTTGCCAAGTGTCGTCGAGCGTGCCGCGGACCCGGAGCAGCTGCTGGCCAGCGTGCGCGCGCCGACGCTGGTGCTCGACGAGGTGCACCAGCTGCCCGATCCGAGCCGCTTGCTGAAGATCGCGGCTGACACCAAGCCTGCGCTGCGCGTGCTCGCTACGGGTTCGTCGACGCTGGCCGCGACCCAGAAGTTTCGCGACAGCCTCACCGGCCGCAAGCGCGTCGTGCATCTGCCGCCGGTGCTCGCGCAGGAGCTGCCCGCGTTCGGTATCACCGACCTGCGGCAGCGCCTCTTGCACGGCGGCTTGCCTGCCGTGCTGCGCGACCCCGCGCCTTCGCCGGAGCACTACTCGGAGTGGCTCGACTCGTACTTCGCGCGCGACGTCCAAGAGCTCTTCCGCGTCGAGAAGCGCTCCGCGTTCTTGCGCCTCTTGCAGCTGCTCCTGCGGCAGAGCGGCGGCCTGTGCGAGATCACCACGCTGGCTCGCGCCTGCGAGCTGAGTCGGCCCACCGTGATGAGCTACCTCGATGCGCTGCAGATCACGCACGTCGTGCGCCTGCTGCGGCCCTACCACGGCGACGGCCGACAGGAGCTCCTGCGCCAGCCAAAGGTCTACGCCTTCGATACGGGCTTCGTGGCGCACGCCCGCGGCTTCACCGACCTGCGCACGGAGGACTGCGGCCTCTTGTGGGAGCACGTTGTGCTCGAAACGCTGGGCTCGCGTGCGGCGCTGCCCGATGCGCACTACTGGCGCGATAAGCTCGGCCGCGAGGTCGACTTCGTGCTGCCGCGCGGCCGCGGCGCCGCCGACGCCATCGAGTGCAAGTGGACTGCCGCCAGCTTCTCGCCGAAGTCGCTCGCCGCGTTTCGCGCGCTGCATCCCAAGGGAAAGAACTTCTTGGTCGTGCCCGGCCCGAAGCAGGCGCAAGCCAAGAGCTACGGAGGGATCACCGTCACGCTGACGGATCTGGCGGGGTTGATGGCGGAGCTGGATAGGTGACTGGACCGCAGCGGGTACTGCGACGACGCACGCGTCCGTGCGCTAGCCGTCGGCCACACACCGTGCTGCGCGTCACACTGCCGAACGAGTCCACGCCGGTGAAACGCAGGGCGCACCCCGCGTACGGCCATTGGCGCCGCTCTGCTAGACCGCTCTTGCGCGCGTGGACTCGACATGATGAAGCCGCGGCCCTAGAAACCCGACACAATGCCAAGCCAGCCGCGGCACAAGAACCGTCTAGCGCAAGAGACCAGCCCTTACCTGCTCCAGCACGCTGAAAACCCTGTGGACTGGTATCCGTGGGGTGAAGAAGCCCTCGCGCGGGCGCGCAACGAAGACAAGCCCATCTTCCTCTCGGTTGGCTATTCGGCCTGCCATTGGTGTCACGTGATGGAGCGCGAGTGCTTCGAGAATCAGCAGATCGCCGAGCTGATGAACACGCGCTACGTGAACATCAAAGTCGATCGCGAGGAGCGACCGGACATCGACGAGATCTACATGCAGGCCGTGACCGCCATGACCGGCGCGGGCGGCTGGCCGATGAGCGTGTTCTTGACGCCAGAGCTCGAGCCTTTCTACGGCGCGACCTACCTGCCACCGGTGCGCGCTTACGGCCGCCCGAGCTTTCCCGACGTGCTCGTCGGCCTCGCTGACGCCTTTCGCACCGAACGTGAAGAGGTCGTGGCGCAAGCCAAGGAGCTGGCCCGCCACATCGAGCAATCGGGCCTGCTCGATGCACGCGGAACGCTCGACATTGCGGTGCTCGAACGCTCGCTCGCGGCTTCGCAGGAGCGCTTCGACCCGAGCTGGGGCGGGTTCGGCCCTGCGCCCAAGTTTCCACACAGCAGCGAGCTGCGGCTGCTCTTGCGCCACGCGCTGCGCACCGACGGTGCACGCGCGCTCTCCATGGCAACCTTCACGCTCGATCGCATGGCGGCGGGCGGGATCTACGATCAACTGGGCGGCGGCTTTCACCGCTACAGCGTCGACCGCGAGTGGCGCGTGCCGCACTTCGAGAAGATGCTCTACGACAACGCGCAGCTCGTCGTCGCGTACCTCGAGGCGTTCACGCTGACCAAGGAGCCTCGCTACGCCCGCATCGCGACCGAGAGTTGTGACTGGGCGCTGCGCGAGATGCAGACCGAGAGCGGCGGCTTTGCAAGCGCACAGGACGCCGACAGCGAAGGCGAAGAGGGACGCTTCTTCGTTTGGACCAAGAGCCAGCTCGAGGCGGTGCTCGGCGCCGAGCGAGCGAAGCACACGGCGGCCTACTTCGAGGTGACGGAAACGGGCAACTTCGAGCACGGCAAGAACGTGCTCTTCATGCCCTCGCCGCGCGAAGGCGTGGCGGAGTCGCTGGGACTCTCGCTGGCTGAGCTCGAAGCCAGCGTCGCTTCGGCCAAGCGCGAGTTGCTCTCGGCACGTGAGAAGCGCGTGCGCCCGAACACGGACGACAAAGTGCTCGCCGGCTGGAACGGCCTCTTGGTGAGCGCGCTTTCGCAGGCCTGCCAGGTGTTGGGCGACGTCCGCTATCTCCACGCTGCCGAGCGGGCCATGCGCTTCGTGCTTACACAGATGCGGCAAGCGGACGGTCGGCTCTTCGCCACAGCGCGCGCAGGCCGCTCGCATCTCAACGCCTGTCTCGACGACTACGCGTTCGTCACACAAGGGCTCATCGATCTCTACGAGACCAGCTTCGATGCGACTTGGCTCAAGGAAGCACTCGCGCTCGTGGAGGTCGTCGAAACCCGCTTTGCCGACACCGAGCGCGGTGGCTACTTCACCACTGGAAGCGATCACGAAGCCCTGATCGCGCGTCTGAAGAGCGTCCACGACGGTGCACTGCCTTCCGGCGCAGCTGTTCACGCGCTCAACCTGCGTCGGCTTGCCGACCTGACCTTGCGCACCGAGCTGCAAGCGAAAGCGAAAGCGGCCGTGGATTCGCTGGCGGCGCTGGCCAGCCGGCATCCCGCCGCATTTTCGCAGCTACTCATCGCGCTCGACTACGAGCTTGCACCGCCGCGTCAGATCGTCGTCACTGGTGAGGTCAGCGACCCTCGCACCCAAGCGCTGCTCGCGAGTGTGCGCTCTGCACGCAGGCCACAGCGTGTGGTCGCGCTCGCCACGGCGGACAGCGATCGCTCGCTCATTGCGCTTACCAGGGACAAGAACGCCGGATTGGGCGGCCCGCGAGCCTACGTGTGCGAGAGCTTCACTTGCCAAGCGCCCACAGACTCAGTCGAAGAGCTTTTAAGGCTCTTGAACACGTAGGCCCGTGTCGCGCGAAGGCATTAGAGGTACGCGCTCTTTGCGGGCTTCGGCTTGAGCATGGGGCTGTGCGACGTCAAAGTTGTAATGTGGTGCTCATGGTCCGGCCGGTCTCATCCGTAGTTCCCAGATAAGGGAAACGCCGGCGCGCGAGCCGGCGTGAGACCTGACCGTGCGTGGGCGCTTTCGCTGCTCCGCCGGCGCGCGCGGATGAGGCCCATGAAGTATTGGTTGGCCGCATGTTTGCTCGTAGGCGCTCTCGGGTGCGTGGCTTCGCTGCCGCCGGCCGCAAGGCTGCCAGACCCCGAAGACCGAACCACGATCGAAGCGGCCGTGTATGCCTGGCGCATCGCCGGTCTGCCTTGGTCACCGACGTGTGACGAAGAGCTGGGTCGTGTACATGTGGTCGTGTCCGCGCCAGGGCCGTTCACCAAGCTCTGCGGTCGCAAGCCCGTGCACGCCGGCGGCAAGCTCTACGCCTGCACCACCGACCAATACGAGCAGGTGTTTCCGTACAGCTTGCTAGACTCCGATCA
>JADGRG010000512.1 GCA_017881145.1 Sandaracinaceae bacterium
AACTTCGAGACGTTTGGTTGCTGCACTTGCCGGCAGGCCCGGCGAGCGTTAGAGGCGTATCCCCGGTCCTCGGATGTTGCCCACGGATACGTCACCAGCCTCGCCCCCGCCCGAGATCCTCGCCCCGGCGGGGACGCTCGAGGCGTTTGCGGCTGCGCTCGCGAGCGGCGCGGATGTCGTGTACCTGGGGCTTTCCGAGGGGTGGAATGCGCGAGCGCGTTCGACGGCGTTCAATCTCGAGGGGCTGCCCGATGTCGTGGCGCGGGCCCACCGTGCCGGGGTCAAGCTCTACCTCACGCTGAACACGCTGATCTTCGAGAGCGAGCTTGCGGGCGTCGAGGCTGTGCTGCGCGCGGTGATCGCTGCGGGCGTGGATGCGTTGATTGTGCAGGACGCAGCCGTGGCGTTCATCGCGCAGCGGCTCTGCCCCGAGCTGCGCTTGCATGCCAGCACGCAGATGACGATCTCGAGTGTCGAAGGTGCACGCTTCGCAGCGGGTCTCGGCGCCAGCCGCGTGGTCTTGCCGCGTGAGCTGAGCGTGCAGGAGATTGCGCGTTTCACAGCGGAAAGCCCGCTCGAGAGCGAGGTCTTCGTGCACGGCGCGCTCTGCATGTCGTGGAGTGGGCAGTGCTTGACCAGCGAGGCGTTGTCGGACCGCTCGGCCAATCGCGGTTTGTGCTCACAGGCTTGCCGTATGCCCTACGACTTGATCGTGGATGGCGAGCGACGTGATCTCGGCGACACGCGCTATCTCTTGAGCCCTGGCGATCTTGCAGGTCATGACGCGTTGCCCGAGCTGATGGCTGCAGGTGTGCGCGGGCTCAAGATCGAAGGCCGTTACAAGAATGCGGCCTACGTCACGACCGCCGTCGACGCGCTGCGCGGCGTTCGGGACGCCATCCAGAACGGTACCAGCGCGGATGAGGCGGCAACGCTGCGTGAGGCCTTAGAGCGCACCCAGCTGACATTTTCACGAGGCGCATCGGCGGGCTTCCTGCGCGGCGACGACCATCAGACACTCGTGGTGGGCAGGAGCCCGAAGCATCGCGGGATCTTGCTTGGCCGCGTGGTCGAAATGCGCGGCTATCGCGTGCGCATCGAGCTCGACGCGGCCCGGCAGGGGCGAGAGCTGCCGCGTGCTGGTATGGGTGTGATGTTCGACGTGGGCGATCCGGAGGCCGACGATGCGCCGGGTGGGCCGATCTTCGGCGTGCGCTGGCTCGACGCCCGCAACGAGCCGTTGCAGCTGGAGCTCGGCTTCGGTGAGCCCGGCCCGGATCTGACACGGGTTCGCGTCGGGCACGAGGTGTGGTTGACGGGCGATCCCGAGCTGCAGCGCGAGGCGGAGCGACGTGCCAAGACTGAGCCTGCTGGGCGGATCGAGCTCGGGCTGCGCGTTGCAGGTTGCGCCGGAGAGCCGCTCCGCATCCAGGCCCAGGCCAGCTTTGCGGGCCGCGAGCTGCGGGCGCACGCCGAGACGAGCTGCGGGCTCGGCTCTGCGCGCGGCGCGGGGCTCGACGCGGCGTTGCTGCGCGACAAGCTAGGGGCGCTCGGCGGCACACCCTTTCGGCTCGGCGAGCTCGACGCGAGCGGCTTACCGGCTGCGCTGCACGTGCCGGTGTCGGAGCTGAAAGGTTTACGGCGGCAGCTGGTGGCGGCGCTCGAGGCCGAGCTTGCCGGAAATCCCTTGCGCATTGCGCAGGGCGATGCGGTGGTGGCGCAGCTGGGCAACGAGCTGGGGCGGGACGTGCAGGCCGACCAGGGCCCCGTCCAAGTGGTGCCGCTCTGTCGCACGCGCGAGCAACTCGAGGCCGTGATCGCCAGTGGTTTTGGTGAAGGCGACGAAGTGGAGCTCGACTTCATGGAGCTGGTCGGCCTTTCGAGTGCCGTCACCCGTGCGCGCGAGGCTGGCCTTGTCGTCACGCTGGCGACGGTGCGCGTGCAGAAGCCGGGCGAGGAGAGCTACGACCGGCGCATCGCCGCGCTGCAGCCACATGCGGTGTTGGTGCGGCACTGGGGTGCCCTCATGCACTTCGCCGAACCGTCGGTCGCCGAGAGCGCGCCGCTCGTGCATGGAGACTTCTCGCTCAACGTGACCAACTCGTTGACGGCGCTACACCTGCTCGGGCTTGGCTTGCGCACTGTGACCGCTTCGTACGATCTCGATCAGAGCCAGCTGCTTGCATTGCTCGCGCAAGTCCCGCGTGGGCGGGTGGCGATCACGCTGCATCACCACATTCCGATCTTCCACAACTCGCACTGCGTGTATGCGCACTTGCTCAGCGACGGTTCGGACTACCGCACCTGCGGTCGGCCTTGCGAGCAGCATCGCGTCGCGCTGCGCGACTTCGCCGGGCACGACCATCCGGTGATCGTGGACATCGGCTGTCGCAACACGGTGTTCAATGCGCAGGCGCAGAGCGCGGCGCCGCTGGTACCGAAGCTGCTGGAGCGCGGGGTGCGGCGCTTTCGCGTGGAGTTCGTGTGGGAAGAAGGCGAGCAGGTGCAGCGGACGCTACGCGCGTATCGCGAGTTGCTGCGCGGTGAGCTCTCGGCGAGCGCTGCGCTGCGCAGCGTGGGCGTGCACGAGCAATATGGCGTGACCACGCTGCGTCGCTGAGCTTGCCCGCGGCACGACCGTGGCGCGGCGTGGCGTGGCGCGGAGGCAGGCGCTCTACGCGTGTCGGCAGACGAAGAGCGCGTCGTCGAGCAGGTAGAGCGGGCGGTGCTGATCGCCCTGGCAGAGATAGGGCATGCGACAAAGCGCTTGCAGCGAGAGGCCCGCGGGCTCTAGCACTTCGCTCCATATCGAGGCAGCGCCCTCTTCCCACGTCTTGCGCGAGCGAGGCAGCGGCTCGTCGGGATCGCTGGTGCCGGAGCCGACGTGTACATGGGGTGCGAGTGGCAACGGCAGCGCGACCACCAGCAGGCCGTCGTCGGTCAGTGCGCTGCGCAAATGTTGTAGGAGCGTGCGCGGTCGCAGAGTGCGATCTAGGACGTTGAGCGCCGAGACCACATCGAAGCGCTGGTCGGCGGGCAGCGCGGTTTCGCCCAGATCACAGGCTTCGACACAATAGCCGCGTGCTCGCAGGCTCCTGCGCAGCACGGGCGAGGCTTCCGTGACAACCACCTCGGTGAAGAGCGGCGCTGCCTGCGCAGTGACGCCTCCGCTGCCGGCACCCACGTCGAGCAGACGTCGCGGGCCGCTCGATTCGCCGATGAGCTTTCGCCACTGCTCGGTGCTGAGCACGTGCATGGCATACATCCCGAGCAAACCGTAGGCGTCGTAGTCGCTCAACAACGCTCGCAACGCGCCGTAGAGGCTGGTGCGTAGCACGCCGTGCCGATGTGCCAGCGCGTGGGCCACGAAGGCCTGGGCGGCTGCGTCGTGGTCGAGCAGGAGGAAGTGCTCACGCAGCGACGCGGGCAACGCGTGCAGATCGCACTCGTAACGGGCCTGGATGCCAGGTGCGAGGGTAAGGGCGGGCATCGTCGCTTCTTCACTCGGTGTCAGTGCTTGCCGCGTCTGCGTCAGCGCTTGCGTGGACGCCGTGCCTGCGGCATCGACGCAATGCGCGCTTCGGCGTCGCGCCGCAGCTTGCCACAAACCAAGGAGCAGAGCTCGAAGATCATCGGCTCGCTCACGCAGTAGCGCACCAGGAGCCCGTCGCGTTCACGGCTCACCAGGCCAGCCTGGTGCAAGATGCCCAGCTGCTTCGAGACATTGGCCTGCTTTGCGCTGAGCGTGTCGCAGAGCTCGCCTACGTACTTCGGGCCGCCGGCCAGGGCCTGCAGGATCTGCAGCCGCGTGGGTTCGGCGAGCACGTCGAACATGCGCGCGACGCCCTGCAGCGCGCTCTGGTCCAGGCTCTCGACCTCCCGAACTTTCTCCATTGACATATTGCTACGTGGCGATATAGTCATGCAGGAATCATAGCAAAGAAGCGGTCCGACGCAAAGCCCGGCCGCGCACAAGCGACCGGCGCGAGCCGGGTCGAGCAAGAAGGAGCCTGAACATGACGTTGGAACGTGCGATCCGCCTCTTGGCCGGAAGCTTCGTGATCGTGAGCCTCTTGCTTTACCACTTCGTTAGCCCGTGGGGCCTGCTCCTAGCAGCCTTCGTAGGTTTGAACTTGGCGCAGTCCAGCTTCACCGGCTTCTGCCCGGCAGAGAGCATCCTGCGGCGACTGGGCGTCGGCGGTGCGGGGGATACCTGCAGCGTGACGGCACCGAAGGCCAGTCAGGAATAACCATGAAACACCACGTGATTGCGAGCCTCGTCTTGGTACTGGCCGCTGCCTGTGGCGGAGCGCCTGCGCAGAAAGTCGAAGCGTCTTTGGCGAAGGTGCCCGTGAGCACCATCGCCGTAGCGTCTTCGGCGCGTGCTCAGGGTGAAGAAGTGGTGGGCACGGTGCGCGCCAAGACGGTGTCGGCGCTCTCGGCGTCCGTGATGGGTGCGATCACGGAGCTGCGGGTGTCGGTCGGCTCCCGTGTGCATGCAGGAGACGTGCTGGTTCGGCTCTCCGCCGGTGAGATCGAAGCCAAGGCCGCGCAGGCTCGGGCGCGTTTCTCCCAGGCCGAGGTGAATCTGCATCGTGTGGAGCGCCTCCGTGCCACCGACGCAGTCGCCAGCTCCGCTTACGATGTGGTGCTCGCCGAACATCAGTATGCCGAGGCTGCACTCGCGGAAGCCGATGTGATGCGTGGCTACACGGTGCTGCGAGCGCCTATCACTGGCGTCGTGACCGAGAAGCGCGCAGACGTGGGTGACTTGGCCTTGCCCGGACGGCCGCTCCTGGTGATCGAGAACCCGGACGCTCTGCGCCTGGAAGCAGCGGTCGCCGAGGCGACGGCTGCGACCCTGCACGTTGGACAAGTGTTAGTAGTGCGTTTGGACGCGATCGATCGGCGCGTGGATGCCAAGGTCAGCGAGGTCAGTCCGACCGCGGATTCGGCGAGTCGCTCCGTGCTGGTGAAACTCGACCTGCCGAGCGATCCCGCCCTGCGTCCCGGCATGTTCGGCCGTCTGCTCTTAGCCAGCGTCAAGAGCGCAGCTCTCAGCGTCCCTGAAAGCGCGCTCTTCCATCAGGGGCAGCTCGACACCGTGTTCGTGGTCGAAAACGGTGTCGCCAAATTGCGCTTGGTGCGCACTGGGCATCGTGAGGCCTCCGAGGTCGAGGTGCTCGCGGGCCTCTCCGAGCATGAGCTGGTGGTGCGGCAAGATCCTGGCGCGCTGCGTGACGGGCAACCCGTCGAGATGAGGTAAGCAAGATGAGCTCTCTGCCTTCAGAGCCCGCGCCCTTGGGCATCGCGGGCCGTATCGCCCACGCTTTCATCGCTTCCAAGCTCA
This sequence comes from Sandaracinaceae bacterium, assembly GCA_017881145.1. Taxonomy (GTDB): domain Bacteria; phylum Myxococcota_A; class Polyangia; order Polyangiales; family JAFGIB01; genus JADGRF01. The sequence continues at coordinate 5,351 of JADGRG010000512.1, forward strand.
CGCCACTGATCATTGTGGCGTCGGTGCTCTTGGGCCTGTTTGCGGTGGTGATGCTGCCGCGCGAGGAAGAGCCGCAGATCAAGGTGCCGATGATCGACGTGATGGTCTCGATGCCTGGTGCAAGTGCCCAGGAAGTCGAGAGTCGCGTGTCGGCGCCTCTCGAACGCCTGGTCTGGGAGATTCCCGGCGTCGAATACGTCTACTCCACCAGCTCCGCCGGCCGCTCGATGGTGGTGGTGCGCTTCAAGGTCGGCGACGACATCGAACGCTCGCTGGTCAAGCTCGACCAGAAGCTGACCGCCAACACCGACCGCATCCCGCAAGGTGTCTCAGCGCCGCTGATCAAGCTGCGCTCCATCGACGACGTGCCGATCTTGGCGCTGACTTTTCACGGCGCGCACTACGACCACCTGGGCTTGCGGCGGGTGGCGATGGAAGTGGCTGCGCGCATCAAGCGCATCCCGGAGGTGGCTGAAACCCGCGTGATCGGTGGTTTGCGTAGGACCGTGCGCGTGAAGCTAGATCCGGCCGCGCTGGCCTCGCGCGGACTTGCTCCGAGCGAAGTGATCGGTGCACTGCAACAAGCCAATGACCAACGTTCGGTCGGCTCACTTTCGTCGAACAACCAAGACCTGGTGGTGCAGACCGGTGCGTTCTTCGAAGATGCGCGCGCGGTGGCCGCAACCGTGCTCGGCGTGCATCAAGGCCTGCCGGTGTATGTGCGCGACGTCGCGAGCGTGGTCGATGGCGCGGAGGAGCCCGCGCAATACGTGTTCTTCGGTGAGGGCGCAAACGCAGCACCCCACGGAAGTGAGGAGCCCGCGGTCACGCTCTCCATCGCCAAGCGGCCGGGTACCAACGCTATCGAGGTCGCCGACCACGTGCTCGCGCGCGTGGCTGACTTGCGCGGCACCATGCTGCCGGCCGATCTGCAGGTCACCACCACGCGCCACTACGGCGAGACCGCCAACGAGAAGTCGAACGAGCTGCTCATGCACATGGGCATCGCAGTGGTCAGCGTCTCCTTGCTGATTCTCTTCATGCTGGGCTGGCGTGAATCGCTGGTGGTTGCAGTGGCGATTCCGTCGACGCTGGCGCTGACGCTCCTGGTCTTCTACTTGGTGGGCTACACGCTCAATCGCATCACGCTCTTTGCGTTGATCTTCTCGATAGGCATTCTGGTCGACGACGCGATCGTAGTCGTCGAGAACGTGGTTCGTCACCGCGACTTGCCGGAGAACCAGGGACGCAAGCTGGCGCAGGTCGCGATCTCTGCCGTGGCCGAGGTCGGCAATCCCACCATCCTCGCCACGCTCGCGGTGATCGCTGCGATCCTGCCGATGGCCTTCGTGGGTGGCCTGATGGGCCCCTACATGCGCCCGATTCCGGTCGGCTCCACCGCCGCCATGTTGTTCTCGCTGATCGTCGCGTTCATCGTGACGCCGTGGGCGGCGGTTCGCTTGCTCCGCGGCGGCAAAGCACACAACGCTGACCATGCGCGAGAGAGTGCCAGCACGCGGGGCTACCGCTGGGTGATGTCGCGGTTACTCAACCGCACGGGCTTCCGTTGGGGCTTCCTGGTTAGCATCGCCGCGCTTCTGGTCGGTGCGATGGCGCTGGTTCCCGCCGGCAAGGTTCGCGTCAAGATGTTGCCCTTCGACAACAAGAGCGAGCTGCAGGTGATCCTGAACATGCCCGAGAGCAGCGCGCTGGAGCACACGGCGCGCGTGGCCCGCGAAATCGCAGCGGCGCTCAAAACGCAGCCCGAGGTTGTCGACTACCAGGTCTACGTGGGAACGGCAGCGCCCTTCAATTTCAACGGCCTGGTGCGACACTACGATCTGCGCAGCGGTTCCAGCGTCGCGGACATTCAAGTGAACCTCCTGCCCAAGGGGCAGCGCCACGCGCAGAGCCACCAGATCGCCAAGCGCATGCGGCCTGCGATCGCTGCCATCGCCGAGCACTACGGCGCGCGCGTCGCGATCGCAGAAGTCCCGCCCGGACCACCGGTGCTGCAAACGCTGGTCGCCGAAATCTACGGCCCAAGCGCTGAGGCGCGCCTGCA
>JADGRG010000513.1 GCA_017881145.1 Sandaracinaceae bacterium
CGTCGCGGTGCAACAACCGACGCGAGTGCACAAGCGCCAGCGCCGACGCCACATCGCGCAGCACGCTGCAGGCATCCTTCCACGGCATCGGCGCGCGCTTATCGGCGGTCTCGCCCCTGAGTCGCTCCATCGTGTAGAAGGGCGTGCCGTCGATGCCGTACTCGAGGACCGACACGATGTGCGGATGCGCCAGGTTCTTGAGCGTGTGAAACTCGCGTTCGAAGAGCTCGACCGCTACCGGGTTGCGCGCTGTTTCCGCCGACAACCATTTCAGCGCGAGCTCGGCCCCATCCACGCTGTCGGTCACCGCGTGCACGACCCCCATACCGCCTTCGCCGAGCGTCTCGCCCAGCCGATAGCGCCCACCAATGATCGCAACCCGTCCGGTCTGCTGGTGATCCGTCACTGGCCAAATCTTAGATCACGCTGTCCGGCTACGATAGCGGTGGGCCGAGGTTGGCCAGGGCGATCGAGTTCTAATTCCAGTGTGCGCCGTGTAGATCGGGGTGGTGATTTGTGAGTAGATCCCCGCTACGCCCCGTCGTGATCTCATCATCATCACGGTGTCGTCGTCGGCCTCGCTCAGCCGGCGGCGGCGATCATCTGATGCGGCAGTAGCGCCACGCGATCGAGGATCGCAGCCTCGGCGCGCAGGTACTTGGCAGGGTCCACGCCAGCGAGCTTGGCGCTCTCGATGAGCGAGTAGAAGAGCGCGGCGACCGCCGAAGGACACGGACACATCGAGTATCGGCGCGTGCATGCCATGCCGCTCGGCGCGCTGCCGTCGCGGATGAAAGCTGACTGGACCGACCTGCGCACCGCCGTGTTGGTCGAGCGCATTCGCAAGCTCGCCAGCAACTTCGTGATCAACAACACGGTATTCGAATCGAGCGGCCAGAAGCTCTGTTCTGACACAAATACCGGGAGCAACGTTCTCGAATTCGTGCCGGCCGGTTCTAAGGGCTCGTCCTCCACCACCCACTGCATACCCGGCGTTCCTGCGATCATCCAGTCCGACCCGTTTCCCTCCATTGCGGACAACGGCGGACCGACCTTCACCGCCATGCCATCCATGTCCACGGGGGGCAGCCAGCTGGTTGGTGCCGGCTCTGGGTGTCTGTCGACCGACCAACGTGGCGCAACACGCAACACGGCAAAGTGCACTCTCGGTGCCGTCGAGTAAGCTAATCTGATAGGCGCATTCGCCGATTCCACGTCGAGCAACGATTCCTCTCTTTGCGAGACGTGCTGCATCGACGCTCAAAGAGTTCCACGATCGACGACGCCACCGACGTCAACGTGCTGCAATAGGTGTTCTCCGCCGGGGGTACCAGCTTCGAGGCGGGCTATCTGCTCAAGCCGCAGCGACGCTGGTGCTGGCGTTGGCCTGCGGCGTGGGCGCAGTGCTCAGCGCCGGGCTGGCTTCGTGCTGGACCTGCTCCTCCAAGAAGCTCATCACCCGCTCCCGCAGGACGTAGTAGTTGGGATCGTCGAGGACTGCTTTGCGTTCACGCGGACGCGCAAAGGGAACTTCCAAGATTTCTCCCACGCGGGCTTCTGGGCCCTTGGTCATCATCACGATGCGGTCCGAGAGAAAGAGCGCTTCATCGACGTCATGCGTGATCATGAGCGCAGATTTGTCGTCGTGTGCCCAAAGCTCGATCAACACGTCCTGTAGCTCCATCCGTGTCAGCGAGTCGAGCATGCCGAATGGCTCATCCAGGAGCAGTAAGTTTGGACTGAGCGCGAAGGCTCGCGCCAGGCCCACCCGTTGGCGCATTCCAGCGGAGAGCGCAGCCGGCTTCTTGTCGAGTGCGTCGCCCAGGCCCACCAGCTCCAAGTGATGAGCTGCGATCTGCACTTGCTCCTTGTGGCTCTTGCGAGAGTGAGCCTGCTCCACTCCCAAGAGCACGTTCTCTAGCGCGCTCATCCACGGGAAGAGGTTCGGAGCCTGAAATACCACGCCGCGGTCAGGGCCCGGCTCAGTCACCTCCTTGCCGCCCAGGATGATCGCGCCGGCGCTGCTATCAGTGAGGCCGGCCACCATCGAGAGCACGGTCGACTTGCCACAGCCGGAGTGGCCGATGATGCTGACAAACTCGCCCCGTTGCATGCTGAGATCGAAGTCCTTGACGATCACTTGCGAGCCGAAGGCTTTGCTTACCTGCGAGATCTCTAGGTACTTGCTGCTCATACGACAGGCTCCCTATTGGCATGTAGTGGCGGTGCGACGCGGGTGCGAGCGCGTTCCTTGCGCTTCTTTCCGGAGGCCATCAGGTACTCGATCACCTCGCCACGAATGGCCTTGAAACGTGGATCGTGATTGAGTGCTTTGCGGTCGCGGGGGCGTTCGATATCGATGTCGATGAAGGGGCCGAGCTTCGCGGATGGCCCGGCATCCAGCGCGGCGATCCGGTCGGCCAGCAGAATGCCTTCGTCGCCATCGTTGGTGATGAGCAGGATGGTCTTGCCACTGACACGACAGATGCGTGCCAGCTCCTCCTGTAAGGTGGCTCGGGTCAGTGCATCCAGAGCGCCGAGCGGCTCGTCGAGCAGCAGCAGCTCGGGCTCCATCGCTAGAGCACGCGCCAGGGCGACCCGCTGCCGCATTCCACCGGAGAGCTCCGCGGGCTTTTTGTCACGTGCATGGCTGAGATTGACCAACGCCACGTGTCGCTCGGTGTGCTCGCGTCGTTGTGCCGAGCTGAGCTGCGGGAAGACTTGGTCGACGGCCAGACGAACGTTGTCGAAGACGCTCAGCCAGGGCAGCAGGGAATAGCTCTGGAAGACGACGGCTCGCTCGGGCCCCGGCGCACGCACGGGCTTGCCATCGAAGTGAATGCTGCCTGAGTCCGCGCGCAAGAGGCCAGCAATCAGCGACACGATGGTGCTCTTGCCGGCCCCGGAGAAGCCGACGATGGCGACCAACTCGCCGCGCTCGACGCTGAGATCGAGACCGTGCAGGACTTCGGTGCGCTGCGCGCCCTCACCGTAGCCCTTGCACACGCCCTTTAGGACCAGTTGGGGTGCGCTGCTCATGCTGTCCTCAGGCGTGCTTCGAGCATGCTCATCAACCGGTCCAGCAAAAAACCCACGATGCCGATGGTCGCGATGCAGAGGATCAGGTGCTCGTAGATTAGACTGTTGTACTCCTGCCAGAGGAAACCTCCGACCCCCGGCGCTCCGGTGAGCATCTCGGCCGCTACGATTACCAGCCAAGCGATGCCCAAGCTGAGCCGGAAGCCCGTGAACATGTAAGGCAGTGCGGCGGGCAGCGTGATCTTGAAGAGTCGTTTGGTGCGCGAGAGCCGCAGCACTCGGGCGACGTTCACGTAGTCCTGTGGGATGGAGCGCACGCCCAGCGCGGTGTTGAGCACCGTCGGCCACATCGAGCACATGGCGATGGTGAAGATGCCCGCGGGCTCAGGCTTCTGGAAGATCACGAGCCCCAGTGGCAACCAGGCCAAAGGCGAGACTGGCCGTAAGATCTGGATGATCGGATCCAAGCTCTTGGTGAAAGACTTGGACATTCCGAGCAAGAGGCCGAGCGGTGTGCCCAAGACAAGTGCAAGGCTGTAGCCCTTCGCAACGCGCACGAGCGAGTACCAGGTGAAGCGCAGGATGCCCTGGTCCAGCTCGCCGCGCTTCTCGAAAGGAGCCAGCACGTAGAGCTTGCTCACCTCCCAGGTCTTCCACGGGTTTGGCAGGCTAGGCGCCACGGTGGCGCTGATGATCGCCCAAAGCGCGATCACCCCTCCCACTCCGAGGAGTGGCAGGACCACGCTTTCGATGATTCGATCTGAGAGTGTCTTCGGGCTCATGGTGTGCTTGCCTCAGGTGAATGCGCGTGCGCGCCGTTGTTCACGCTGCCAAATTGTGGACCGCAAACGATGTCGCGTAGGTTTCTGGGTCGTTAGGATTGAAGGTCACACCGTCGAAGAGCGTTTCAGGCGCAGTGTTCGGTCCACCGTGGGCGTAGCCGAGCTCCTTCATGGCTTCTTCGTAGAGGTCGCTGCGCATCACGCGCTTGGCGATGCCTTCGTAGTCTGGCTTGGCCGGCACCATGCCCCAGCGGCGGAACTGCGTTAGCCACCACACCGCATACTTGGCTTGCGGGTAGTTGCAGTTGCGCGAGCTGAAGATCATGTAGTTGGGATCTTCCTTCTTGCGTCCGTCGCCGTAATCGTAATGGCCCAGCAGGCGCGGCAGGAGAACATCCGGCGGGCAGTTGATGTAGGTCGGCCGCGAAACGATGGCCGCTTGTTCGGGGCGATTCTTCAGGTCGTCCAGCCACAAGCTGGCCTCGTGCAAGGCCTTGAGCACGGCCTTCACGGTCCTGGGATTCTTCTGCGCGAAGTCTTCGCGGAAGGCGCAGACTTTCTCGGGATGATCCTTCCAGATCTCCTGCGTCGTGATGCCGGTGAAGCCTGTGCCATCGCTGATGGCTCGGGCATTCCAGGGCTCGCCCACACAGAAGCCGTCCATCTTGCCCACCTTCATGTTCGCCACCATCTGTGGGGGCGGCACCGTCACCAACGACACGTCCTTGTCGGGGTTGATTCCACCCGCGGCCAGGTAGTAGCGCATCCACATCGCGTGGGTTCCCGGCGGGAAGGTCTGCGCGAAGCTGAGCGGTGTGCCGGCCTTCTTGGCGGCGTCCGCCAGCGGTTTGATCAGCGCGGGTTTGTCCGAGATCTTTCCCTTCCACTCCGCCTTGAGCGTGATCGCTTGGCCATTACGGTTGAGCAACCAGGGCACCACCATCGGCACCTGCGGCGAGCCGAGCAGACCCATGGTGGAAGCGATGGGCATGCCCAAGAGCATATGCGTGGCGTGGATATCGCCGTTGGTCAGCGAGTCGCGGATCGCCGCCCAACTGGCGCCTTTCACCACGGTGGAGTTGATGCCGTACTTCTTGAATAGCCCTCTTTCGTGCGCGATCACGATCGGAGAGCAGTCGGTCAGCGCGATCATGCCGAAACGCAGATCCGCGATCTCGGGAGCATTCTTGTTGACGGGGGCGGAGGGCGCTGGAGCAGTAGAGGGTTTGCCTGCCGCAGTGGAGGTGGTCTGCTCGTCGCTCTTACAGGCGCTGCCGAGCAGGCTTGCGCCGAGGCTCGCTGCGCCGAGACCAGCTGCGCCGAGCTTCAGGAAATCTCGGCGCGAAACGCCGGTGTTGGGTGCTGCAACATTCGCTCTCGGTTTCTTGTGCTTGCTCATGCTCTGGCTCCTGGCTCAGAAGATCACCGGTATGTCGAGTTGTACGGCGCCGTACTTCTGCTTGGCCAAGGGATTGTCGAGCGGCAGCGAGTACGACACGCCGGGACGCAACCAGCTCTTGGCACCGAGCTTGATATGTCCACGCAAACCGAACGCAAAGGTGCTGGTGTCGCGCAGCTCGTCTTCGGTGTAAGGAGGCTTGCCGCCTTTGATCGTGGACGGAGTCGAGAGCCAACGTTGGTGGCGCAGCTCGACGCCAGCCGAGAGCTGCGGGATGAAGAAGTAGCCGACGTGCAGGCCGGTGGTGAAGTTGGTGCGCGCTGCGTCCTTGTTGGCGGCGTTCTTGTCGCCGCGCACGCGCTCCATTTGGAAGAGCGTAGCTTCAGCCTGCACCGTGAGGCCGTGGGCGACGTAGGCGACGTCGACGCCAGGGATGATCGTGAAGTAGTTGACGGCAAACATCGCGTTGTCCATTGCGGAACGAGCCGATGCGCCGCGGGTGTTGGCCTCTGCATCGCTAGGGTTGGGGGTGTCACCGCCACCGCTGCCGACTGGGAGCGTCACGCCCAGGAAGGCGGCGAGTCGAAAGTCGGAGCCGAGTTTCCACAGGTAGGTTCCGCCGATCACCGGGTTGATGAAGGTGAAGCCCGAGTCGAGCGTGGCACCCACTGTCTTGCCTGGCGCGGGCGCTGCGGTCGCGCCGGCCGGTGGCGAGTTGCTCACGATGCCCATGCGGAGCATGGGTGCGAACGAGTCCGTCAGCTTGTACGAGCCGAGCAGCATGCTGGCCACGGTGTTGCCACTCTTGTGCGACTTCGGGTTCTCGTAGAACGCGAACGCAGTGTCGGAACGCAGCACGGTAGCGGCTGCCGCGGGACGCAGCTGCCAAGGCAACGAGTACGGTGGCGGAGTCGGTTTCGCCGGTGGCTCCACGGTGGAGGTCGTCGGGGGTTCGGCCGTGATGACGGGTGTCTGCTCCGCGGGCGCCGCGGGTTCAGCTAGCGGAGTCGCAGCGCTTGCGGGCGCCGCAGCCGGCGCCTCGAGAGGCGCGTCTGCCGGTTGCGCGCGGGCTTGGCTCGCGCAGACGAGCAGGCCACTCGCCAACGCGCAGGACAAGGTAATGTGTGCCGGAAGCCCGGCGTTGCGGGCGAAGAGGTAAGTGCAGCCAGCGGGCCGCGGTTGAGTGGTGACACGCGATAGGATGTTCATATGGATGGGTTTAATGCTCTGACGGGTCGCGAACGTTTCGCGACATCGACTTCGCTGTAAGAACGCGGCGACATCGAGGTAAGTAACGGTTTGGTTTCGGACTCCGTGTTTCGGGCACGCGTCCAAAGACACCGTTTTTGCGATCAAACCGACTCTGCCGGGCAGAACCGATGCGTATTCGATAGGGACTACCCGCAGAACGGGCTGATCCATAGCCTCGTCGCGAGGGTCGTCGGCGTCCGCCCAGCCACGCTCGAAAAGTGCCGGGTCTGCGTGGGGAAGCGCTTACTCGACGAAGTTGTCGTGGTCGCCGGCCAGCCCCTGCTCGAGAGCGGCCATGCCGGCGGCGACGTCGAGCTTGGCACCATGACGGCTGAAGCTCATGCCCATGGCGTAGAGCGTCTTGAAGAGATTGTGCGACCGACACTGCTCGCCCATCTGGCCAACGCGCACGGTGTGCAGGCCGAAGGCGCCGCTGATCTCCACGCGGAAAGCCTTGGCCATGTACTCGCGCAAGCGCGCGCTATCGATGCCGTCGGGCAGCGTGATTGCGATCACACTGTTGAGGCGCACGTCCTCGGGCGCGAAGAGCGTCAGCCCCATCGCTTGCAAGCCTGCCTGCATCGCGAGCGAGCTCATCTCGTGGCGACGGAACCTGCGTTCGAGAGTCTCTTCGGCGACCAGGCGCAGTGCCTCGTGCAGAGCGAGCACGCCCGGCACGGGAGCGGTGTAATGGTATTGCTGGGACCCCCAAAAACGCTGGGCTAGAAGCGCGTCGTAGCACCAGTGGGGCTGCGGTTTCGGATGGGCCTCGACGGCGTTCCACGCATCCGCCGAGAAGGCGCAGAGCGAGACGCCGGGAATCGAGGAGAGCGCTTTCTGACCGCCGGTGACGCCCACGTCGATGCCCCACTCATCCATGTGCACGGGCATGGCGCTGAGCGTGACGACCGCATCGACGATGGTGAGGGCTCCGTGCTCCTTGGCCGCTCGGCAGATCTCCACCAGCTCGACCATCTTCACGCCGCACGAGGTCTCGCCGTGCGCCATTGTGACGACGTCGTAGCGGCGCTCCGACAGGGCCTTCTGCACCTGCGCGAGCGTGACCGGCCGGCCCACTTCGCTGCATACGTACACGACCTCGGCGCCCACCCGTTCGGCCATCTCGCCCAGGCGTCCACTGAAGGTGCCGCTCTTTAGGCAGAGCACACGCCGGCCCGGCCAACACAGGTTGCTGACGGCCATTTCCATCGCGGCCGAAGCGGGGCCCGCCAGCCCGATGATCTTGTCGCTCCGCGTTTGAAAAGCGTAAGCGGCCATCTGCTTCACGTTGCGGATCACCCGGTCCATGGTGGGCCCCAGGTGATTGATGATGACCCCGTTGGCCTGCGCGACAGCCTGCGGAATCGGCACGGGCCCGGCTCCCATGAGCAAGAGTGGCTCAGTCGGCAGGATGGTTGCGAGCGGCGTGGTGGGTGGCGGCGGAATCGCGAACGACATGGAGCGGCAACCCCTCTGCAAGGTAGTGGATGGAGTCTGATTCCCCTGGGCGGACGGCTACGGAACTCCGATCACCGGCTCGCTTCTGGGCCAACGCGTCGAGTGATAGTGCAAGCAGGACCGGTAGTTCAAGGCTCACGGTAACCGCTCGGCGCGGCACCCCAATCCTTGGGATCTGGTCAAGCACTTTGGCGAGTCGGGCTCCGACGCCGACCGCAGCTCCCGTCGCGCTCACTTCGGCAAGAGCTCCGCAACGCGCAGCGCGATGGCCTCGCTCGCGGTGAGGCCTGGCGATTCGATGCCGAGTAGGTTCACGAGTCCAGGCAGCCCGTGGGCGCTGGCTTCCTCGATCACGAAGTCGCGGAAGCCCTCGCCCGGAGCTTGCAGCTTGGGCCGCACGCCCGCGAAGTCTGGAGTGAGGTCGTCATCCTGCACTTGCGGGACGTAGCGCCGCAGCGCAGCACCGAAGAGCGCGCGTTGGCTCGGGTCCACGTCGTAGGCGGGTGCGCTGACGTAGTGCGCGTCGGGCCCTGCTCGCAGAGTGCCGCCCATGTCGAGCGTCAGATGAATGCCGAGCCCGGCGCTGACCGGCAGGGGATAGACCAGATGTTTGACCAGCCCGCGCAGCCGCGGCGCGAGCTGGAAGTAGGCGCCCTTGCAGAAGTGTTGGGTGTAGCCGAGCTGGTCAATCGGCACACCCGCGAGCCGGGCCAGTTGCGACGCGAAGAGTCCGGCAGCGTTGACCACTCGCCTGGCGACGATCGAATGTGTTTGTGCATCCGGCGCTCGTGCCACCACGCGGTAGCCGTCGGGCTGGCGTTCGATCGCCGTTACGAGCGTGTGCAGGATGAGCTGCGCCCCGTGCGCGCTGGCTTGCGATCGATAGCTTGCAACGAGCGCGTGTGCATCGACGATGCCGGTCTCGGGTGAGTAGAGCGCAGCCAGCGCGCGCAGGTTCGGCTCGAGAGCCAGAGCCTCACGTCGATCGAGCATGCGTAGACCGAGCGTGCCGTTGGCTTGGCCTTGGGCGTGCATGGACTCGAGCTTCGGGACCTCGGCGGGGTTGCACGCGACGACCAACTTGCCGAGTTGCCGATGCGGGATGCTCTCACGCCGCGCGCGCGCATAGAGCAGGGCGCGGCCTTGTGTGCAGAGACGCGCCTTCCAGGAACCACTCGGGTAGTAGAGCCCCGCGTGCACGACGCCGCTGTTGCGGCTGCTGGTCTCCTGGGCGAGGCGGGCGTTTCGTTCCAGCAACACCACGCTCTCGCCGCGCGCAGCCAGCCGCGCCGCACAGGCGAGCCCGAGCGCGCCGCCGCCCACGATCACGACATCGACGTCCGCCACGCGCCGACGCTAGCACGCCGCTCGCTCTGGCCTCGCGTGAGTCGCTGGCTGTGAAGTTCCGGTTGACGAAGCCGGCTGGTTGCGCCCAAGTGTGCGCGCGATGTCACGCACGCCGACCCGTCCCGACGAGTCCAAGAACCCGAGCTACATCACGCCCGAGGGCTACCGTCGTTTGGAGGAAGAGGCGCATCACCTCTGGACAGTCGAGCGCCCCCGGCTGGTGAAGGCCGTGGCCATTGCCGCAGCCGAAGGTGATCGTTCCGAGAACGCCGAATACATCTACGGCAAGCGCAAGCTCTTCGAGATCGATCGCCGCCTCACGTTTCTCGGCAAGCGTCTGGATGTCCTGACCATCGTGGATCGCAAACCGGCAGCCGATGGGCGTGTCTACTTCGGCTCGGTGGTGACGCTCGAAGACGAGGATGGTGAGC
>JADGRG010000514.1 GCA_017881145.1 Sandaracinaceae bacterium
CGCAGCTTGAGCTGACGGAACTTCATCTGCAACGAATCGTACATGACCAACCGACCGATCAGCGGCTCACCGATCCCCAGCACGAGCTTGATGGCTTCGGTCGCCTGGATGGTGCCGACTACGCCGGGCAAGATGCCGAGCACGCCAGCCTCTGCGCACGAGGGCGCCAGGTGCGCGGGCGGCGGCTCGGGGTACAAGCAGCGGTAGCACGGGCCCTTTTTCGGCATGAAGGTCGTGACCTGACCGTCGAAGCGGAAGATCGAACCGTGCACGACCGGGATGTTCTTCCAGACGGAAGCGTCGTTGACGAGGTAGCGCGTTGGGAAGTTGTCGAGACCGTCGACGATCACGTCCCAGCCTTGATCGAAGATGCGGTCGATGTTGGCGCTGGTGAGCCGCTCCTGGAACGGAACGACTTTGATATCGGGGTTCAAGTCGACAAGGCGCTGGCGGCCGCTCTCGACCTTCGCGACACCCACCGTCTGCGTGCCATGCAAGATCTGTCGCTGCAAATTGCTGGAGTCGACCACGTCCGCGTCGATCAGCCCCAGCGTGCCGATGCCAGCAGCCGCCAGGTAGAGAGCGGCCGGCGAGCCGAGGCCGCCTGCGCCGAGCAGGAGCACGCGTGCCTTGAGCAGCCTCTCCTGACCCTTCTCGCCCACCTCCGGCAACAAGATGTGGCGTGAGTAGCGCTCCAGCTGCGCAGCCGAGAGCTCGGCCGGCTTGTCGACCGGATAGCCCGTATCCTTCCAGCGCACGAAGCCGGGGTTGGCGGACTCGACGTTCCTGTAGCCGAGGTCCTGGAGAACCTTGGCGGCAAACGCGGAGCGCACCCCGCCTGCGCAGTAGCAGATGATGCGAGCGTTCTTGTCGGGCAGCTTCTGCTCTGCCTGCATCTCCAAGAAACCGCGTGGCAGGAAGACCGCGCCGGGGATGAAGCCTTGGCGGACCTCGTCCTTCTCACGCACGTCCACGAAAACGTAGTCCTCGCGCGCTTCGAGACGCCGCTTGACCTCTTCCAGCGACACGGTGCGGACCTGAGTCTTCACTTCCTGCAACAAGTCCGAGTAGGTCTTCGACATGAGGTGGCTGTGCCTTAGCTGGGAGCAGAACCGGGATCTCTGCGACGCGGACTTGTCACTCAGTCACGGAAGCCGCGCGCGCGTCGAAACCAGGCCTTCAAATGAGGCAGGGAATATGGGCAGTCGACGTGCCTGCGTCAAGCGCGGTAGCGGTGTCCCAAAGCTCCGCACGCAGCGCCCGGCGCGCACGGTGTAGCCTGGACATCACGGTGCCGAGCGGCACCCGAAGCGCGGTTGCTGCTTCGTGGTAGGAGCGTTCGTCCACGTCCACCAGCCAGAGCACTCGGCGCTGGTCATCCGGTAGCGCAGCCAGACTTCCCGCCAGCCGTTGGTCCATCGAGTCGCGCAGCACGCGCGGCTGCCACGCACGTGCCTCTTGCCCGCGGTCCTCCTGCTCGGCACTGGCGCGCACGAGCACCTCGCGTTCGCGCCGACGCTTGCGACGCTCGGTGACGAAGGTGTTCGCCAAGATGCGATGCAGCCAAGCGCGGCAGCTTTCGCGCTCTTCATAGCGCGACCAGAAACGCCACGCTTTGAGCACCGTCTCCTGCACTAGGTCATCGGCCTCGGCACTGCTGCGCGAGAGCCGCAGGGCCGCTCCGCGCAGGCTGCGCGTGAGTGGCAACACCGAGCGCTCGAAGTGCCGACGCTCCGCCAGGTTGGGATGGGTTATGTCCATGCTTCATCTCCGCAGCCAGCATTTGCAACCTGCGGGCCAAGCCCGTGCGGCAAGAAAACGTGGCTTTCTCGCTGTGGTTCGCACGCGCGCCGCCGTGTGCACCTGTCAAAGTGTCAGGTCGAAGCGCGTCGAGGTGCCAAGTTGGCAGCCGCTGCCATCAACGCGCTGCGCGCACGGCTTCGAGCGCCAGCGGGATCGCATCGGCTACTTCGCGCGCCAAGAGGCCTCGGTCGGAGTGAGCGGCAAGCTCGCCAGCTTGCGCGTGCAGATACACGCCAGCGCTGGCCGCATCGAACGCCTGGAGGTGAGTGAGCAGCGCGCCTATCACGCCCGAGAGCACATCGCCGGTGCCTGCCACCGCCAAGGCCGGCGTCCCGCGCGGACAGACCAGCATCCGACCTCGAGGATCGGCGATGACGCTGCACGCGCCTTTCAGCACGGTCACACAGCCCGACGTCTGTGCGATGTGAAGCGCGGCGGCGTAGCGGTCGCTTTGAACTTGCGCGCTGCTCACACCCAAGAGACGCGCCGCTTCCCCAGGATGAGGCGTCAACACGCGCACTGCCGCTGCGCGCTGCAACATGGACAGGTCGGTGCCTATCGCGGTCAGCGCGTCTGCATCCAGCACCGTCGGTCGCGTCAGCTCGAGCGCAAGCCGGCGCGAGAGCTCGCGACCTTCGGCATCGAGACCGAGCCCAGGGCCGACCACCAACGCATCCAGATCATCGGCCAGCGCATGGATTGCCTGCAACGCTTCGTTGAGGCCGAGAGGCAGGTCTATCGTCATCAGCTCGATGACCTTGGCGTCGAGCGCCGCGCGTGCGCCGGAACGCGGGCAAAGCGTGACCAAACCTGCTCCCGCACGCAGCGCACCCAGCCCGGAGAGCAGAGCTGCCCCCGTTCGACCGGGCGCTCCCGCCACCACCAGCAGGCGCCCGGCGCTGCCCTTGTGCGCGTCCGCCGCCCTGCGCGGCAAGAGGAGCGCGATGTCCTCCGGCGACAAGAGCGAGGCATCAGCCACGCGCGGACCAGGCACGCCAATGCTCGCACACACCAGCTCTCCGGCCAGCCCAGCGCCCGGGTGCTGATGCAGACCACGCTTGTGCGCTGCAAACGTCACTGTGAGCTCGGCCTGCACGGCCACGCCCAGCACGGCACCGGTGTTTGCATCGACGCCGCTCGGGAGATCGAGAGCGACGCAGGGCGCGGCGCAAGCATTGATGTGCCCGACCGCTACGGCGAAGAGTCCGGTGAGCTCGCGATCCAAGCCGGTACCGAAGAGACCATCGATGATCAGCGTGGCATCGGCGAGCGCAGCTGCGAGCGGCGCCACGTCGTCCCGCGCTTCGACGATGCTCGCTCCGAGACGCTCCAGCGCGAGCAGGTTCGTAGCCGCATCGCCGCGCACCTTGTCGCGTCCGCCGACCAGCACCACGCGCGGCGTGTGCCCGGCGAGCACGAGGTGACGAGCCA
>JADGRG010000515.1 GCA_017881145.1 Sandaracinaceae bacterium
GCTCAAGCTGGTCGAGAGCACGGTGGCCGCGATCAGATGCAGAAAGGCCAGCACCGCGATCTGCTGGTAGTCGGCGGCCGTGCGGCGATTGGCGAGCCGCGAGATCTGTAACATCGCCGCGAACTCGATGGCCATGGCGAGGGTCGGCGCATCCGTGATGCCGCGCGTGAGCTCTACCAGCAGCAGGATGACCACTGCAGCTGTCCAGCCCTTGGCGTAGTAAGGTCGCGCAAGCAGCGCTCCCTCGGCGAAGAAGCTGCCCACATACCCGATAAACATCAGCGCCAGCACGTCCGAGCCGAGCTCGGTGCCGAGCGAGAGCGCCACCAGACCAAGGCCCGAGATCAGATAGGCGACCAGCTTGTGGAGCGCAGAAAAGCTCATGCCGGCATGGCTCCAGCGTGCAGGCCGATCTCCACGATGTGTGCGGTGCGAGCGCAAGGATCGAAGCCGGGCGCAGCTGCGGCATCCACGCTTTCGAGCAGCGCGAGGTAGCGCAGGATGGGCTCTGGCGCGGCGCTCGCGAGCACCAGCGGTGAGCGTGTGCCGCGCGCCATGACCTGCACGGAAAGCCCACGGTGCAGGCTCGACACCGCCAGCGTGGCCGCCTCCGAGATGGCATGCTCGAAACGCGCGAGCAGCCGTGCATCGGCGTTGCGGGGCAGGGCGTTGTCCAGTCGAATGCAGAGCTCTGCGCTGGCATCGCTCTGCCGCTCCATCACCACCAGCCTGCCCAGCGAAGCCGTGCGCTTCCAGTGGATGGAGCGCGCCTCGTCGCTGCTCTCGTAGCCGCGCAAGCCTGCGATCTCGGTGCCGAAGCCGGTCTTGTGCGAGGGCGAGTCGGCGCCAGCGCTAGCCGGAGATCGCGTTTGGTGCTCGTCCAGAAGCAGCGCTGGAAACACCAGTAGCTCGCCGGGCCCCTCCAGCATGCGCCACTTCTCGAAGATGCCGAAGGGATAGCGCGTCGCCAGGCGAAAGCCGCCGAAGGGCAGGATGCCGCGCTGCATTGGGGTGCGGCGATACGCGGCTGTCTGCTCGGCACCGGCCGCGACTTTGAGGAAATAGCAGCGTCGTTCGGTGGGAGCCCCTAGCGCGAGATCTTCGATCTCGAGCGAATAGCTCGGCGAGCGCGGCTTGCCGTTGAGCAGCACCAGCTCGATCAGGCAGGTCTTTCCGGCAAAGGCGCGCTGCGGCAATCGGCGCGAGACGCGCACGCCGCGGATCACGGTCTCGCTCATCACTCCGGAGAGCACGATCAGGCTCAACATGAAGCCCAGGATCAAAAACAACAAATTGTTGCCGGTGTTGAAGGCTGCCAGACCCGCGCCGAGTGTGACTGCGATGAAGGCTTTTCCCTCGCGGGTGCTGCGCAAGTGGCGGCGCCACGGCTGCTCGTGCCGCAGCGCTCGCGTTTGGGGCGCAGCTTCGTCTTTGCTCCTGCCGCGCTCACCGACCATCAGTGCGGAACGCGGCTCTGCAGGGCTGACTCGCATCGCTCTAAGTGGTGGCGGCTAGACGGGTACGGGCATCGAGGCCAGCAGATCTCGCACGATGCGCTCGCCGTCGACGTGGGCGGCTCCTGCATCGCGCGAGCCGCTGGGACGCACGCGATGAGCCAGCACCGCTACCGCCACGGTCTTTACGTCGTCGGGAGTGGCATAGCTGCGCGAGGCGGTCAGCGCGCAGGCGCGCACGGCGCGTTCCAGCGCAATCGCGGCGCGCGTGGAGGCGCCGATCGAAAGCAGCGGGGTGGCGCGGGTGGCGAGGATCAGCGAATGCAGGTAGTCGACCACTTCCTCGCTGACTTGGATTCGGTCCACGGCCCCTTGCGCCGCGAGCAGCTCGCGCCGATCGACCACGGGCGCAAGCTCCGCCACGGGATCTGCCTTGCGCCGGCGTGCGATCACCTGCCGTTCCACTTCGGGCGGCGGGTAGCCGATGCGCAGGCGCATCAGGAAGCGATCGAGCTGCGACTCGGGCAAGGGATAGGTCCCGAAGAACTCCTCGGGGTTCTGCGTGGCCAGCACGAAGAAGGGCTCGTCGAGGACGTGGGTGTGACCGTCGAGCGAGACGCGGCGCTCGTCCATGGCTTCGAGCAACGCGCTCTGCGTCTTGGGTGTGGTCCGGTTGATCTCGTCGGCGAGCAGGACGTTGGTGAAGATCGGACCCTTGCGGAAGGAGAACTCGCCCTTCTGCTGCGAGTACACGCTGCCGCCCAGCACATCCGCCGGCATCAGGTCCGAGGTGAACTGGATACGCCGGAACTCGAGCCCGATGCTGGCTGCGAGCGCTCGCGCCAAGGTGGTCTTGCCGACGCCGGGAACGTCCTCGATCAGCAGGTGTCCGCGCGCCAAGAGCGCAGCGACGGCCAGCTCGACCATCTCGCGCTTGCCTTCCAGCACCTTGCCCACGTTGGTGATCAGCCGCTGCGCCACCGCCATGGCCGAGTGGGCGCTGGTTTCTCGGAGCTCGCCCAGGTGTGCCGCTTGCGTGGACATGCAGCTTCAGAACTTACCACGCAGCGCGCGCTAAGCTAAGGATGCGACCTTAACCGTCACCACGAACTTGGTTCCCTGACCAGGAAGGCTCTCGAACCACACGTCCCCACCCTGCGCGCGCAGCAGTGCTCGTGCGATGGCGGTGCCCAGGCTCAGCCCGGCGATGCGCTGGCCGCTCGGCGCGAAGGAAGGTCGAAACGCCTCGAAGAGGTGCGCGCGGTCGGCCTCCCGCACCTCGAGCAGCGGGTCGTCGAGCTCGATGCGAACATGCTCCGGAGCGCCCGTGCTCGCTGCCACCCGACCTGCTCGCACGCTCAGCGTCGGCCCAGCCTCGCTGCGCGTTGCGTGATCCATCAATCCGAGCAGCGCCTGCACGAAGCGCCCTTCGTCGACCAGGAGCACGCCCAGTCCAGGTCCAGCTTGGAAGTGCAGGCGCAACCCGCGTGCGCCCGACCGCGCCTTGGCCAGCTCGAAGGTCCGAGCCAGCACCTCACCTGCGGCGACCGGCACCGGCGCAAGCGTGAGCTCGCCCGCTTGCAGCCGCGCCCAGTCCACCATGTTGTTGATCAGCGTCAGCAGATCGCGTGCTCGCTCGCGCAGCACTTCGAGGCTCCGCGCCTGCTGCTCGCTCCAACGCAGCTGGGGATCCACCGCCAGCAGATCGGCAAAGCCGACCATGGCGTTGAGCGGCGAGCGCAGATCGTGGCCCATCGCAGCCACAAAGCGTAAGCGCAGTGCATGACCAGGCTGCATGCTCGGCACTTGGCTGGCTGACTCTGCTCGGCGTGGCTGCTCGCGCAGAGCCCCGAGCGCAGTGGCCAGGGCCTGCGTTTCTTCGAAGCGCAGGTGTTGCAACGCAGCGTTATCAGCGCCCGTGCCTGGCGAAAAGCCCGCCAGTAGCGAGAGCTCCCGCTCCACGCGGCGCGCTTGCACGAAGACCAGCGTGACAACCCCCATCGCGAAGGCTGCAACCCCGAGCCCGAGCCAGCCCAGGGCTGCGACGATGGCGGTGCCGTCGAAGAAGATGACGAGCAAGAGTGCAGCGCCAAACACCAGCGAGATCAGGCCAAGCGCCGAAAGCGCGCAGCGCAGCGCAAGCTTGCTCATCCTGGCTGCCCCGCCGGCACGCGCAGAACCAGGGCCGCACCGCCGGCTATCAGCGCTTGCGCCTGGATGCGACCGCAGAGCAGTGTCGCCAGCTCCTGCGCGATCGCCAGACGCAGCCCCGCCGCGCGCTCTGTTGGCTTGGCAACCGAAGCTTCCGAAAGCAGAGCGCTGACCGTATCGATGTCGAGCGCCGCCGAATCGCTGCCCAAAGACAGCAGCAGGTCGGCGCCATCTCGCTTGGCCGAGAGCAAGAGCTCGCCGCTCTCGGTGGCGGCCAGCACGTATTGCGCGAGCACGCGCAGCGTTCGCAGGAGGCTGGAGCGCTCGGCGACGAGTTGCTCTGCGTTGGCTGCAACCTCGACCCGCAGGTA
>JADGRG010000047.1 GCA_017881145.1 Sandaracinaceae bacterium
AGAGTCCGGTGATCGATAGCCTGTTCCACACAACACCTCGCAAAGGTGAAACGAAGAGCGCGCGCGAAGTCCCCGCAACGGACTCCTGCTATATACACAGTCGCTCGGCCGGCAAGGCCTTCGTGATGGCCTCGGAAGCTCGGTTCGCATAGCCTGCTTGATTCGGTGACGCGCAGCGTCGGCAAGGAGCCACGTGGAAGAGTCCAAGATCGTAGAATTGATGAACCAGAACCCAGATGGCTGGAGCAAGGCGATGGGGCTTCGCTTCGTGCGAGCGAGCGCCGAGTTGGTAGAGGTCGAGTGGACGGTGGGCAAGCAGCACCTGCAGCCCTACGGCATCGTGCACGGTGGCGTGCACTGTGGAGTGGTGGAGACGCTCTGCTCGATCGGCGCAGCCATCAGCGCTCACGAACGCGGTCATCGCGGTGGCGTCGTCGGTCTCGAAAACCACACCAGCTTCATCCGTGCGGTGCGTGAAGGCGTGACGCTGCGCGCGGTGGCCACGCCGGTGACGCGCGGCCGTACCACCCAGGTCTGGCAAGCCGAGATCCTCGATGCCGAGCAGAAGCTCGTAGCGAAGGGCAGCGTGCGTTTGCTCTGCACCGACATTGGCACACCGCTGCAGACGCCCAACGCCTAAACGGGAACGGCTGGACCGAGATCCATGTCGCGATCCGCCGCCGCTCGCTGTGGTGCGTGCTCAGCTACGAGCGGCTACTGCGGGTTGATCGGACCGCAGTGAGCAGACAGGCGTGGCGGCTGCGTAGCGTCAGTGCGGGCGGGCAAACGCGGCGCTTTCGTTCTGAGCGCGCTGCGAGCTGGGACTAGCCCAAAACGATTCGACTTTTTGGCGTGGCCGGTGTAACCAATACGGCTTCCCACTGGCTGGCAGAGGTCTCAGGTATGTCGAAAGTGCATCAGGTCCGCGGCGACGAGCCCGCAAGCAACGTGACCCCGTTGCGTAGAGGAGCGGGAGGCGCGGCTGGTTCGGCGGTTCCGGTCGACCCGATCGACAACGAGGGCGTCGAATACTCGCCCGACAAGCAGGCGGCGCTCGACTATCACTCGCAGGGTCGGCCCGGGAAGCTGGAAGTGATTCCGAGCAAGCCCGTGCACACGCAGCGCGACCTCTCTCTGGCCTACTCGCCGGGCGTGGCCGAACCCTGTCGCGAGATCGCTCTAGATCGCAGCAAGGTCAGCCTCTACACGGCGCGCCGAAATCTGGTTGCGGTGGTCAGCAACGGCACCGCGGTGCTGGGCCTGGGCGACATCGGTCCCTACGCGGCCAAGCCCGTAATGGAGGGCAAAGCCGTGCTCTTCAAGCGCTTTGCCGACATCGATGTCTTCGACATCGAAATCGACGCCAAGGATCCCGAGCGCATCATCGAGACTGTAGCTGCGCTGGAGCCGACCTTCGGCGGCATCAACCTCGAGGATATCAAAGCGCCCGAGTGTTTCATCGTCGAGAAGGCGCTGAAGCTCCGGATGGGCATTCCGGTGTTCCACGATGACCAGCACGGTACGGCGATCATCTCGGCCGCAGCGCTGCTGAATGCGGCTGAGATCCAGGGTCGCACGCTCGGCTCGCTGGAAGTCGTCTGCATGGGCGCAGGAGCTTCCGCGATCGCCTGCATGAATCTGTGGATCACGCTGGGCGTGGATCGTGAGCGGATCACGATGATCGATTCGCGCGGCATCATCCGCGATGGTCGTGCCGGCGTGGATTCTTACAAGTCAGCCTTCGCGCGCGCAGCCCACGACCCGCGGCGCACGCTGGCCGATGCCATCAAGGGCGCGGATGTGCTGATCGGCCTGTCTTCGGGTGGTCGCATTCCGAGCGAGCTGATCCTGACCATGGCTAAGCAGCCGATCATCTTCGTGCTCGCAAACCCCGACCCCGAGATTGCCTACGAGGAGTGCGTGAGTCTGCGTCCGGACGCCATCGTCGCCACTGGGCGCAGCGACTATCCGAACCAGGTCAACAACGTCCTCGGGTTCCCCTTCATCTTCCGCGGCGCGCTCGACGTGGCTGCGACGTCCATCAACGAAGAGATGAAGCTGGCGGCGGCGCACTCGCTGGCTGCATTGACGCGCGAGCCGGTGCCGGACGCCGTCAAGGAAGCCTACGGCGTGCAGGAGCTGGCCTTCGGTCCGCGCTACATCATCCCCAAGCCCGTCGACAGGCGCGTTCTCTCGTGGGTGTCGTCGGCGGTCGCGCAAGCCGCCATGGAGACCGGTGTCGCGCAGGAGACGCTCGACATTCCAAGCTATCGTGCTCGCCTGGATGCGCGTTCGGCGCAGGGTTTCCGCGGCGAGCGCAAGAGCTGAGCCCAGACAGCGCAGCGCATCATGGGCAGGCCCCGTAGCAGCACTAGCGCCGACGTAATCGTCGTCGGCGGCGGCGTGGCGGGACTGTCCGTGACCGCGGCGCTCGCCGGGCAGGCGCGGGTGCTGCTCCTGGAGCGCGAGAGCCTGCTCGCCAGCCACGCCTCCGGACACAACGCAGCCATCTACCGGCCGCTCGAAGACGACCAGACCAGCGCCTGGCTCGCGCAGCGCAGCTTGTGGTGGCTTTCGGACTTGGTGGGAACGCAGGTGCTCTCGCGCACCGGGCTCCTGCTCGCCAGTTCGGATCCCGAGCGCACACGCAAGCTGGCACAACGCGCGGTCGAGCAAGGCGTGGCGCACGAGTGGCTCGATCGAGCAGAGCTGCACGCGGCCGAGCCGGCACTGCAGGGCGGCGAGGCAAGCTCTGCGCTCTGCTTGCCCGGTGGAGGCGTGCTCGACATCCACGCGCTCACCACCGGGTTGACCCAGAGAGCGCGTGAGCGAAACGCGGTGATCCGCACGGGTGCTTGCGTGCAGCGAGTCTGTGTCGAGCAAGGCCGCGTGCGAGGTGTCGTGCTCGAGGATGGAACGCAGCTGACGGCTGCAGCGGTGGTGCTCTGCGCGGGCGCCTGGGCGGGTGGGCTTGGCCTGACTTGCGGTGTCGACGAAGGGCTCGTGCCTCTGCGGCGGCACCTGGTGCTCCTGCGCACCGAAGCGGCCACCCGCGCGACCCAGCCCGTGCTCTGGCGGCTCGAAGACGAGGTCTACTTTCGTCCCGAGTCGGGCGGCCTGCTGGCCAGTCCCTGCGATGAAGCAGAGTCAGCGGCGTGCGTACCGACCGCCGATCCCGCCGAGCTCATAGCGCTGGCGCGCAAGCTGGAACGCTTTGCGCCCGGGCTCAGCAAGAGTGCGGTGCAGCGGAGCTGGGCGTGCCTGCGCACCTTCGCACCGGACCGGGAGTTGGTTGCAGGTCCGGACCCCCGCGTCGCAGGGCTGCACTGGCTGGCGGGCCTCGGGGGTCGCGGCATGAGCGTGGCGCCCGCCGTGGGCGAGCTTCTGGCGCAAGTGCTCCTCGGTCAACCGCCGCATCCGCTGCTTGCGCGCTTCGGCCCCGGGAGGCGTTCTAGCGCCTCCTCGCTCCAACGCTGACCGCACGGCCTAAAATCTCGCTGAATTTGTAGGGTTGTCGATGCGCAACTTGCCTGCCGGAGGGTTGATGTGGCGCCGCTGTCCGGGGTAAAAGCTCTTCCGAGTGAGTCTCGGCGCTTTCGTCACGTGAGGTTCGCCTCTCGTGACACACCCGCCGAGCAGCCTTCGGCTCTCGGCATGGTTAGGCGCCTGGGGCAAGAACGAGTCTCTGCCAGCGTCGGTCGCGATCTTCTCTTCGAGTCGCGGTGGGTTGAGCCAGAGCGAAAGGGCAGCGGATGGGTAACGAAATAGAAGCGGAACGCAGCGAACGGGAAATCTTCAAGGCGACCAGCGTCTATGCGCAGGATGACGCGAAGCTGAGCTGGTTCCACCTCGTGTCCTCGCTTCTGCTCTTGCTCGGCTCTCAGGTGGCCGCTGCGCTCACGCACGGCACGCTCCTGCGCCTCTGCTTTTCGGTGCTGGCGGGGCTGCTCACCGTACGTTGCTTCATCGTCTATCACGACTTCAAACACGGCGCGATTCTGCGAGGCAGCAAGCCCGCCAAGCTGATCATGGACGCCTTCGGGCTCTACGTGCTCACGCCCTCCAAGGTCTGGACGCAGACTCACAACTACCATCACGCGCACACCGCCAAGCTGGTGGGCTCGCACGTTGGCTCTTACATGATGCTGACACCCGCGCTCTGGGAGCAGGCGACCCCGGCTCAGCGCTTCATGTACAAGCTGGTCCGCCACCCGCTGAACATGCTCTTCGGCTACTTCACGGTCTTTCTCTACGGCTTCTGCGCTGCGGCGTTCTTCCGCAATCCGCGCAAGAACCTGGACTCTGCGCTGGCCATCGTGGTGCAGGCTCTCTTGATCGTGCTCTTGTATCGCTACTTCGGCGGTGCGGTGCTCTTCTACTCGCTGCTCTTGCCGCAGATCATCACGCACGCCATGGGCGCCTATCTCTTCTATGCGCAGCACAACTTCCCCGAGGCTTACGTGCAGCCGCGCGAGACCTGGTCGTTCGTGCGGGCCTCACTCGAGTCCTCCAGCTTCATGAAGCTCGGGCCGGTGATGAACTTCTTCACGGGCAACATCGGCTACCACCACGTCCATCACCTCAATCACCGCATCCCCTTCTACCGCTTGCCCGAAGCGATGGCCGCGATCCCCGAGCTGCGCAACCCGCGCGGCGTGACCTCGCTGCACCCCCGCGACGTCATCGCCTGCTTCCGCCTCAAGCTCTGGGATCCTTCCCTGGGCAAGCTGGTGGGCTTCCCCAAGGCGACCGCGTCCGATCAGAGCAAGCTCGCCACCAACGCGTGAGCGGTGTCGCTGTTCGCCAAAGAGCCGAAGGCTGCTTTGGTGGTATGTCACTAGTGCCCGCCGCGTAACACATGGCCATGCCGGCTTCGATCGGTACCAGCGCCGAGATGGCGTGCGAGAGGCCGAGCAGCGCCACCACGCAGAAGAACACGCCGTTGAGAATCGAATAGCCGGCGCGCGCACCGAGCGCCTTCCAAC
>JADGRG010000516.1 GCA_017881145.1 Sandaracinaceae bacterium
CGACGTCCTGCGAGAGGCCGAACTCGACGACGGTCGCATCGGTGCGGGCCTGCGCGCTGCCATCGATGGCGGCCTTGAACGCGTCGAAGTCCTTGACGGTGACGGTCAGCATGGCAGCCGACGTCATCGGCTTGGTCGGATCCATCTGGTGCTCGACCGAGTTCATGATCACGACCGTCGGCTTACCCTCGACGCCCGCTTCCTTCATCTTCGCCTGCAGCTCCTTGCTGGTGGTGAAGGCCTTGAGCTTGGCGACATCGCTCGCCGGGAACCAGAGCGTCACGATCTTCGGGTTCTTGGCGTCGTGCATGACGGCTTCGCCCACGATGCCGGCTGCCTTGCGCGCGTCTTGGTGCGAGTCGAACGCCTTCTTCCAGGCGTCGAGGTCCTTGACCTTGTGGGTCACGACAGCGGCCAAGGTCGGCAGCTGCGGAGCAGCCGGCTGCGCGATGTTCGCGGCAGGTGTTGCGCCAGTCGTCGCCGGCGCAGTGGCGGCAGGCGTGGTCACGGCAGGCGTGGTGGGCTCGGCAGGCGTCGCCGGTTCGCCAGCAGCGGCGGCAGGCGTGGTCTGCGCAGCAGCGCCGGTCTCTTGGTTGCTGCCCGCGCAAGCGGAGAGTGCCAGGGCCAGGAGGCACGCGGTCGAGAGCAGGTGTCGAATCTTCATGCAGGTAGCTCCTATGGGTTTCACTTAGATCGAGGGCGCACCGATAACGGCGGCGTCCCCCCAGAAGTGGCGCGATTTAGCCGAAGCGACGGGGTTCGGCAAATGCCAGCAAGATTGCCTACGTTGCCGCACATTGGAGGCGAGGCAGTGGATCGAACGCTCGAGAAACTCGAACCCTCGAAGATCACAAGCGAAAAACCGAGCGCAGACTCGGCTCAGGCCTTCATGGCGCGCCGATGGGCGGCGTCGGTGAAGGTCCAAAGCCGGGAGGCGGCGTGGGCGACGGGCCGGCCGGTGCAACCGGGGCGGCGGGCTTGAGCACGAGCACCGGCGCAGCAGCCGTTGGCGGCGCCGACGCAGCCGGCGCCTTGGCAGGAGCCGGGGCAGCGGGCGCTGCAGCCGACGGCGGCGCAGCCGGGGCGAGCTTGGCCACTGGCGCAGCCGGGGCTGCAGGTGCGATCACCGGGGCAGACGCTGACGACGGAGCGGCGGGGGAGAGCTTGGCCGCTGGCGCAGCCACGGGAGCGACCACGGGGGTCACCGGAGCGGTCGGTGCAGCGACCGGGGCGAGCGTCGGTGCCGAGGGCGCGGCGGGTGCGTGAGGCGCAGGCACCGCAGCCGCCTTCGGCGTGGGCTCTCCGGTCCACGAGTCCAGTGGCAGGGCAGCTCTCGGCGCTGCGGGTGCCGGTGCGGCTACCGGGGCTGCCGGGGACGCTGTCAGCGAGAGCTTGGTGGCGGTCGGCGCGGCGGCCACGGGGGCGGCGGCTGCCGCGCTAGCCGGAGCTGCCGGCGCTGCCAGCTTGGCCAGCGCTGGGGCGGGTGCCGCGGCGGGCGGCACAGCGGGCGCCACTGCCGCTGTTGGCGGCGGAGTCACGGGGGCGGCCGGCTTGGCCTCGTGATGCGGTGAGAAGAAGGCTTGCGCGCTCTCGCTCTGGTTCTTCACCAGCGCAGCACAGAGCCGCAGCGCCTCCAGCGCCCCGGCCAAGGAGCGCGGACCACCGGGCAACGCGGCGATACGTGGTGCGAAGAACGCGTTCAGGCGAGAACCCATGGCCTCGCTGCAGAACCCGGCGAAAAGCCACGGCGTCGAGCCGAGAGCCTCCGGGGACATCCGCGCGGCCAAGGCATCGAAGTTTTGCTCGAACCACTGCCAGGCAGCGTCGCGGGTGCGCGGGTCGGCGAGTTGCTCGTGCAGAGGCACGAAGACCTCGTTCACGTGCAGCTTCGGGTCGAGCGCAAGTGCGAGCGCCTTTGGGCTGCGGGCGTCGCGCACCGCAGACAGAGCGTGCAGCAAGTGTGCGCGCAGCGAAGCCTCGTCGGTCTTGATGAAGCGCTGGTAGAGCGCGTCGAAGCTGGCTGCATCGCCGTCCTCGACCAGCACACGCAGCGCCAGACCGGCGACGTCCGCCGGCAGAGCATCGGCATGCAGGCCGTTGTCACCGCCGAGCCCGAGATACTGCCGACCCAGGCGCTCCAAACGCTTGCGCGTGGCCTGGTCACGCCCGAGGTCGGCCACCGCGGACAGCACCCGCGCGCGCAGCAGCTTGGTCTCGCCATCCTCGTCTCGCGGCTCGCGGAAACCGAGCCGGTTCTTGATGGGCGCGTAGAGATCACGGACGAAGGCCTGCACGGCGGGACGCATCGCTTCCGGCACCATCTCGTCATGCACCAGCCGCAAGATGCCCAGCGGCGACTCCACGACTTGGCGATTTTCGTCGGCGACAAAGCTGCTCGAAGCTGCCAGCACGTCCTTGGCTGCGACATGGCCGCTTGCGAAACCAGCGTCGAGCGCCTGCGCCACGGCGAAGTGCTCCCGCGCCGAAAGCCTCTTCAAGCCGTGCGCACGCAACTTGTCGAGATCTGCGGCGGATAGCACGAAGCGGTAGTAACCAGCCGCGTCGGCGTTCGGCATAAGCCAGCTCGGACAGCCGCCACCTGGCAGCGGCAGGCTGCTCGAGGGCTCGGTGAGCAGCGTGCAGGTCTCGTGAAGCTTGCCTGAGGCCTCGTAGCGCACGCACACCGGGATCTGCCAGCGCACGTCCTTCTGGCCTTCGGAGCCGAGCGTCAGGTAGCGCTCCTGGCGAAGATGCAGCTCGGCCTTGCCGTCGACGCAGCTGACCTCCGCCGCCACCAGCGGCACTCCGACCTGGGTGAGGAAGCTGTTGAAGGGCGTCTTGATGTCGCGGCCGGCACTGGCGGAGAGAGCGTCCAGCAGGTCGTCGGTCCGAGCGTTGCCGTAGGCGTGCGCTGCGAGGTAGCTCTGCACGCCCTTCTGGAAGGTCGCAGCGCCCAGATAACGCTCGAACATCGCGATGACACCCGCGCCCTTCTGGTAGGTGATGGAGTCGAACGCGTTCGGGATGTCGTGCGCGCTGGTGATCGGCTGACGGATCATCCGCGCCGAAACTAGGCTGTCCGCGTGCATGGCGCCGTCGACGGCGGCGAGCAGGCTCATCTCGGACTTCTGCTCGGGATGCAGCTCCGCAACGATGCGGTGCCCCATCCAGGTGGCGAACGCTTCGTTCAGCCAGAGGTCATCCCAGTAGTCCATGGTGACGAGGTCACCGACCCACTGGTGCGCGAGCTCATGTGCCATCACCTCCACGCTGGCGCGGTGCTGAGCTTCTGCACCACGCGTCTTTTCGAGCAAGAGCAGCCAATCGCGGAAGGTGACCAGCCCGGGGTTTTCCATGGCACCCGCGGCGAAGTCCGGCACGGCGACCAGGTCCAGCTTCTCGAAGGGGTAAGCGCTGCCGAAGTAGCGCTCGAGCGCCGCGATGATCGGCCCAGCTTCCGCAAGTGCGTGACGCAGCATCGGGCCCTTGCCCTTGACCGCCAGACCACGCAACGGCAGCGGCGCAGGGCGCAGCGCATGGCTGGCGATGGCTGGTGCGTCGACGACATCGAAGGGTCCGACGGCGAAGGCCACCAGGTACGTGGGCAAGGGCTTGCCCGGCGCGAAGTGCACGCGCTTGTTGCCGTCGCCGGTCGGCTCTTCGCTGACCAGTGCGGTGTTCGCGGCCGCCACGTCGGTCGCAGGTACGGTCAACCACAAGTCGAAAGGTGTCTTGAAACCAGGCTCGTCGAAGCACGGAAACGACAGACGCGCCGAGGTCGACTCGAACTGGGTGAACGCGTAGGCAGCGCCACCGGTCTCGACGCGATACAGCCCGTCGAGATGACCGTTGAAGGCGGCGTCATAGACTAGCTCTAACACTGCGCTGCCGGCCGGCACGGGCCTGGCGAAGTTGAGCGCGACCACTCCGTCTGCGCTCATCTGGGTGTAGCTCGCTGCGATCGACTCCTGACCGACGATCGCGCGCACGCTCGTGACGTGCAGCTCGCGCCCGTGCAACCAGATGAGCTGCCTGGGCGCATCCAGCTGCACCGCGATCTGGGTGCGCCCGGAGAAGCGCTCCGCTTTGGGTGCGACGGTGAGCTCCAGCGTGTAGCCGAGCGGCCGCACGCCCTGGGGCAGTCGACCCGCCGGGACTTGCAGTCCCGGTGCCTTTTTTTGGACCGATGCATTCACCACGCCGGCTTTCGGCGCCGTAGCGCAAGCGGCGCAGAGCGCGATGAACATGAGGCAGAGGAGAGGAAGCCGCGCGCGGGCGGCAGAGCGGCGGATATTCGCGACGAAATGATCGATCACGAGGCAGTCCCTTTCGAGCTCACGGTAGACGCGACACAGCGCGCGGTCCCAGGCTGAGCCGAGGATGATGGCTGCGTCTGCCGCTGCACTCAAGACTCCTCAGAAGGTGCCGGCGACCTCGACGCCGAAATCGAGCGAGAAGAGCGAGCGCTCCGGGGTGAGCCAGAAGGTCGGCGCGCAGAGGTCGAGCACCACTTCGAGGCGCTCTCCGAGCGGGATCGCAAGCCCCGGGGCGATGCGTAGAAACGAACCGTTGCGGATCAGGTAGCCGAGATCGAGGCGCAGCGGAATGAGAAGCTTGCTGCCGGGCGCGATAGGCACGCGCTGCTCGAGCTGCGCGTAATAGAGCAGCGAGCCCACCCGACCGCCGCGGCCGCGCAGGTTTGCGTAGCCGAGGTAGCCGCCGAGGCTGAGCGTGGGCGTGAGACGGTAGTCGACGCGAGCACCTAGGAGGTGGTTGTAAAAGCCGTCCTGCGAGAGCCCGAAGGCAGCCTCCGTGTGGCCCGCGAGGCGAAAACGATCGAAGCTGGGGGCGGCGGGGATCGGGGTGGAGACGGATATAGCGGGCGCCTGCACTGCCGGCGCAGTTGACGCGGGCGGCCCAGAGGCAGGAGCCGCGGGGCCAGCCAGTGAGTCGGCACTGGCTTGGGGGCTTGCAGCCGACGGCGGCGGAAGCGCCTGTGCGACCAGCTTCGCCAGCACTTGTGCGAGGTCGCTGGCGCCGGACGTTGCGCGCGCGTGGAAGGGGCCGCGGCCGTCGCGACAGGCCACCTCCAGCTCGACCAGGTAGCGGCCACTCTCCGCCCGCACCTTCGCGACCAGAGCGTAGAGCGCCCCGCTGCGATAAGTCGCACGCCACACGTCTGCCATGCGCGGGGGCTCGGCGGCACCCACTTCGGCCAGCACGGCTCGGCTCTGCTCTTGCGGCGAAGGCTGGTAGCCGAGCGCCGCAACCTCGCGCTCCAACGCAGCATCCACGACGCTGGCGACCGCGGGATCGACGCCGTGACTGCGCGTGGCCACGAGCAGCACGCGCGCGCGCGCTGGCTCAGTGGCGGCATCCTGCGCATGCGCGTAAGCCGCCGCGTGCAGCAGGCAGAGCACAAGAATCACGGTCGGAAACGCGCGCCTCACCGGGCGCAGTGTAACCGGCCGCGAGCCATGGCTGAACTCCTCCCGCACCAAGTTCAGGCGCGGACCACGACACCCTGCGATCTGCGCTCGGGCCGAGCGGGTGATTCTCTCACGGTGCCGGCGCGTACGCCGTCGCGAAGCGCCGAACTCGTGCAACCAGCAGCGCGATGCCCTGCGGGTTCACCTTCTTACCGAAGGCAGGCATCGGCTTCTTGCCCAGCGTGATGGCGTTGGTCAGGTCTTGGTCGGTGTAGCGCTTCTGGAAGTCCGCCGACGTGAAGTCCGGGGGCTCCGCGCCGGGCGGCAGCTCAGTGCCGTGACCGCGTCCATCGCGACCGTGACAACCGGCGCAGCTGATGTTCCACAACGCCTCCACCGCGCGCTCCGTACCGCCTTGCTCAGGCGTATTTGCGGTGGGCGTGCGCAACGGGTCGGCACCGGCAGGCTGACCGTGGTCGTCGGCTCGCCAGGGCCGCGTCGGCGTCACGCGCGACTCGCAAGCCATCATGAGGACAGAGCTGCCGGCAAGGAGCAACAAGCGTGGACGGGAACACTTCATAGACCGAGTCACCTCGAAGACCTCTCGCCACTCTCGGCGACGAAGGGGTGTCAGCGGCACATAGACGGGCCCGGGCGCTTTGGCAAGACCCAGGCCCGCCGCCGCGTGCGACAAGCTCTCGAAATTGCGGACGAAGCCGAGCCACGCACAAGGTTTGACAGCGCTAGGTGCGAATGAAAAGCTCAGCGCCTGCCGCAATCTGGCTTTGCTTAGGGACAACCTGCGTTGCATCGAGCTCTCCTACTTCTGCTGCTGCTTGGGTCGCTCTTCGTGTCCGTGGTCGCATTGGGGCAGCTCGACTTGGCCACGCTGCCAGTGTCCGCGATCAAGGCCGGCATGAAGGGCTATGGGCTGACGGTGTTTCGGGGCGAAACGCCGGAGCGCTTCGACGTCGAGGTCATCGACACCCTGCACAACTTCCGCCCCGATCAAGACCTGATCTTGGTCCGCACGCACCATCCGATCCTGGAGAGCGCGATCACGGTCGCTGGCATGAGCGGCAGCCCGATCTACATCGATGGCAAGCTGATCGGCGCCTACGCCTATGGCTGGAGCTTCGGCAAGGAGCCGGTCGCAGGCGTGACGCCGATCGCCAGCATGCTCAAGGAGCTCTCGCGGCCGATCGCCCCGCGGATCTGGAAGGCGCTCGGCACCCTGCCCTTGACTGAGAAGGCGCCAGCGAAGTCGCCGAATCCTCGTCTGGCTGGCCTGCCGCCCTATCTCGGCGGGCAGCGCCATGGCGCCTTCGCAGAGCTGCGTGCACACGCAGCGCGCCTGGGTCTGCCTGCAGAGCGCGCGGGTGCTCAGCTCTTGCCTGCGAGCACACCACTCTTGGTCTCGGGCATGACCGATGCCGCCGTCACTGCGCTGGGCCGAGAGCTCGAGCGCTTCGGGCTGGCGACCATGCAGGCCGGTGGCAGTGCAGCTGCCAAGAGCGCCGCCACCACGGCCCCTGCGCCTCACTTCATCGACGGCGGCTCGATCGGCGTGCAGATGATCCGCGGCGACATCAACGCCACCGCGATCGGCACGGTCACCCACGTCGCGGGCCAACGCCTGGTCGCCTTCGGTCACCCGATGATGAACGCCGGCCAGGTCGGCCTCGCGACCTGCACCGCGCGCGTGCTGCACGTGCTTTCGAGCGAGATGCGCTCCTTCAAGATCGCCGAAACACTCGCGCCCCACGGCGCGCTGATCCACGACCGGCAGTCCGCGATCGTGGTCGACGAGAACCTCAAAGCCGACATGGTGCCGCTTACGGTGCGTCTGCACGGTGCCACCGGCGCACCGCGCACGCAGTGGAACATGGAAGTAGCCAGCCACCGCTTGCTGACACCGAGCCTCACCTTCTCCGCGATCGAGAGCGCGTTGCAGGCCAGCGTGTCCGACAGCGCAGACGTCGTGTTCACCATCAAGAGCCGCGTCAGCATCGAAGGCCACGGAGTCACGCAGACCGAGGACGTAGGCTTCACGCCGGCTGGGCCGAGCGATCCGTCGGCGCTCTCGCGGCTGCGCCTCTTCGACGTGCTCTCGGCGGCTTACGGCAACCCCTTCGAGGAGCCGCGCATCACCAAGATCGAGGTCGACATCGATCTGCGCTTCGAGCGCGACGTGCTGCAGATCGTGGATGCCTCGGTGTCGAGCGACGAAGTCGACCCGGGCCGCGACACCAACGTCTACGTCACGCTGCGACGCTTCGATACCGCCGAAGAGGTGCGCATCGTGCCCGTACACATTCCCCAGACCGCCGCCGGCGATAGCCTGGAGATCTCCATCGAGGCCGGCGACGACGTGCAGCTGGAGCAGCCCAAGCCGCGCACGCTGGACGATCTCTTGCGCGCTGTGCATGAAGGCTTTCCCGGCACCTCCATCGTGCTCTCGACCAAGCTGGCTGCGCAGGGTGTCAAGCTGCGCGGTCAGCTGGTGCGCGCCCTGCCCGGCTCGGCGCTGGACACTCTCTCGCCTGTGAATCAATCCGATCGCGCCGCGACGTTTGCGACCTACCAGCGCAAGGAGCTTGCTCTGGGGCACGTCGTGGGCGGCTCGGCCAAAGTCAAACTCAACGTTCGACAAGAGCCGCTGCGATGAAGATGCGCACGACCATCCTGCTTTCCACTCTCTTGAGCTCGCTTGCACTCGCGCTGCCCGTCAGCGCCGGTGGAACACGATCGTTCTTACTCGACAGCGCGAGCGTGCTCGGCGAGGGCAAGCTCGAAGGCACGGCGGTCGAATCCGACGGGTCGATCGTGCGCAGCATCGGCACGCGCCGCATCGATCTGCCGGGCATCGCAGTCGCGCGCTCGATCTGCGTGATGCCGGACGGCACCACCTACGTGGGCACCGGCAACGACGGCAAGATCTTCGTGCTGAAGAATGGCGCGGCCACGCTCTTCGCGGACACCAAACAAGTGATGGTGACCTCGCTCACCACCGACGGCGCCGGCACGCTCTTCGCCGGCACGCTGCCCAAGGCCAAGATCTTCGCCATCGACAAGGCCGGCAAGGCGCGCGAATTCGCCACACCAGCCGGCGCTGAGCACATCTGGGCGCTCAACTACGACGACAAGCAGAAGCTGCTCTTCGCCGCCACCGGACCCGAGGGCAAGATCTTCGCCATCGACAAGGCCGGCAAGGCCGACGTCTATTACGACAGCGAAGCCAGTCACATCATGGCGCTGGCGCGCGACCGCGACGGCACGCTCTACGCCGGCACCAGCGATCAAGCGCTGCTCCTGCGCCTGCGTGGCCCGGGACGCGCCGAGGTCGTCTACGACTTCGAGGGCAACGAGCTCACGGCCATCGACGTGCGCGATGGTGAGGTGGCGGTGGTTGCGAACCTCTTCCCGCACGTTGCCCCGAGCAAGCCTGCGGTGGTGACGCCGAGCAGCGATGTCGCCTCGCCGAAAGCCTCTACGAACACACCCGCGGTCCCGCCTGTCGCCAGCGCCGATCGCTTGCAGGCCGGCAAGGGGCAACTCTTCCGCGTCGGGCGCGACGGAGACGCCGAACGCCTCTTCACAGCGGACGAAGGCTCGCTCACCACCGTCGAATGGGGCGAGCACGGCGTGATCTACGTCGGCACCGGCAAAGACGGCCACATTCATCGCGTGCAACCCGATCACAGCCACGCACTCTGGGTGGACGTCGACGAACGCCAGGTGCTGGCCACCAAGCTCGGCGCAGCACACCCGCTCTTCGTGACCGGCGATGGCGCCGCGATCTACGAAGTGTTGGCCGGCCCGGCCAGCAAGCCGATGTGGACGAGCAAGGTGCTCGATGCGCAGGTGCCCGCGCGCTTCGGCCAGCTCAGCTTTCGCGGCCAGGGCAAGGTCACGCTGCAGACGCGCTCGGGCAATACCGAAAAGCCGGATGCGACCTGGTCCGAGTGGTCGACGCCGCTGACGGCGGCAGGCGCCATCGCCAGTCCCCAGGCCCGGTTTCTGCAAATCCGCGCCAACCTCGATCCCCAGGCGCAGAGCGTGGTGTATGCGATCGAAGCGTTCTATCTGCCGCACAACCAGCCTGCGCTGGTCACCGAGGTCAGCATCGAGCCGCCGCGCCCCAAGCCGGACAAGACCGGCCGCACCCAGCCTGCGAGCAGCCTCTACAAGGTGAAGTGGAAGTCCGAGAACCCCGACAGCGACAACCTGCGCTTCCGCCTCTTCTACAAAGAAGAGCGCGGCAGCCAATGGCGGCCGATGTTGCGCGAGACCGAGATCGTCACCGGCAGCGAGCAGAGCTGGGAAACCGACGGCATCCCCGATGGCTATTATCGAGTGCGCGTCGAAGCCAGCGACGAGCTCGACACCGACGCCTCGCTCGCCAAGAAGTCCAGCACCGATTCCGAGCCCCTCCTAGTCGACAACCACCCACCACACCTCGGCGATCTGCACGTCCAGAACGCGCAGATCGTGGGCAAGGCGCTGGACGGCCAGGGTCCGATCAGCAAGCTCGAATACACAGTCGATGGCCTGGAGTGGAAGCTGCTCTTGCCCAGCGACGGGATCTTCGACACCGCAGCCGAGAGCTTCGCCTTGCCGTTTTCGCGACTACCCAAGGGTGATCACGTGGTCGTGATCCGCGCGGCGGATGCGCGCGGCAACACCGACTCGGCGCAGCTCGAAGTGCAGGTGCCGTGATCGCGCGATGCCTGTAGCGCGCAGCCTGTTTAGCCAGCTCGGAAGGGCTCAGCCTGGCTCGTGCAGCCCGAAGCCGACGGCGGCGCAGCCCGGAAACCACGA
>JADGRG010000517.1 GCA_017881145.1 Sandaracinaceae bacterium
CAGCGACAAGGCTCGCTATGCGGACGACGCGATCCAGCTACGCGACACGCTCAACGCCATCCTCGACGAATCGCTCTCACCGTAGAGGAGCAGGCCGCGTGGAGCGGGCGTTGCCGCTTGCAGCGGGTCGCGCAGCGGAATCAAAGCGATGAAATGGGTCCAGCTCAATTGTCGTATCAGCGATACGACAATCTCCGGGTCGGGGAAGACCTCCGCGAACTGCACCATTCTCCGCAGGTTCTTCTCTCCAAAGCCCCTGCCGTGCTGCGCCTCCAATTGTCGCCCCACCGCGGCGACAATCTGCGCCCCGTATTCGCCTCGGCGCCCTTCGAGTATCGCCGTGTGAACACGGTGGCCAAGCTGCCAGTAGAGGGTCGTGAGCGCCGCGTTCGCCGCCTGCGCGACATTCTGCCGGGCCGCGTCGATCATCCTGCCAAGGTCAGACGCAAGCGTGGAGACCTCGGCGTCGTCCGGCGCCGCAGCCCGCGTGAGCACAGCCGTTACGCGGGACAGACCGGAACGCTTCGCGGGCGCGGAGGCTTTCTTGCCCGCCCCCTTTCTCGCTTTGCTACCTGGTGCTCGCGTCATCGACAGCTCCCCGCCTTGGTGCCCCTTCACTGCGCCGTGTCGTCTTCTTCCTCACCGGCTTTGGCTCGACCGTGCTTGCCCTGGGGCTGCTTGGCTTTTCCGAGGTCGACCATCTGCGCGTAGAAGCAGAAGTAGCGCTTGCCGACATTCTTCGCCGAGACGGTGAACATCACGTTCACGTCGCGACGCTTTTCGGTGATGTCGGCCCTGAACCAATGCATCTTATTGTCGGAGACGGTCGCGCCGTCGTAGGCGGTCCTGCCGTTGACTAACACTTTGAAGTCGACCGGGCGTGTCAGGCGCATCAACCGACCCGCGCGCTCCACGCCGAAGTAACCCACGATGGCCTGACCCGCGGGCACGGCCGAATAGTAGAGGCTGAGCAGTGCATCCTCTTCGGGACGGGCGCGGATGCAGCGCACCACCTTGTATTCCTCGATCTCGGCGGGGGTGGAGGCGACGTATTTGTCGTTGTCGAACATGCCTTCGGAATTGCGGCAGACGAAGCGCTCCCCGAAGCGACGGCAGGGGCGATTCTGTTGCCGGTATTCGATGTTGACCGAGGCATCGGCGAGCTCTTCGAGGAAGTCGTAGTGCACGCGCTTCACCACGGCGCCTTCGAGATTCTCGAGAAGAAGCGGCACGCGCCGCTCGGCGAGGTAGATCATCGCAGCGAACCCCCCCGCCAGCACCAGCACGAGCGCGCCGACGCGCATCCATGCCAAGCGCTCCGACGAGAGCACTTCGAACCATCCCGCGAGGGCATCCATGCTGCGGCCTAGACGCGAGCGCACCGCTTTGCGGCGGTCGGAGACCAGCAGGGTGAGCGCGAGCAAGAAACCGACGAGCGAGAGCGGCAGTGAGGTCTTGTCGAGCGCGTTCGGCTCGAAGACGAAGCGGTAGACGCCCGGCGCGAGCGCAACCGTCATGAAGCCGGTGTGGATCGGTGACTCCGAGAGCGCGGTCGTCCAGATCGGTACGCGCTTGCCGTTGAGATAGGCATGCCAGCGCGGGAAATACGAGACGTTGAGCCGCAGCTTGCCGCTTGCACCTGGCTTCGCGCGCAGCACGATCTCGTCGTTGCCGAAACGCTCGAGTTTCACTTCGCCCTGCCCTTTTGTGACCACGAAGGGATCGGCGGTCCAGTCCTTGAAGCGGAAGACCTGGTAGATGCCGAAGTGAGCGAGCGGCTCGTAGTGGTCGGGCGGCATCCACTTCTTGGCCACCATGAAGCGCACGTTCACCGCCTTGAGCACGGCGATGTCTTCGGTGTTCATCTTGTAGATGAAGTTCTCGGCGGGCGTGAAGCCGCGCTTGTAGACGGGCACCGAGATCTCGGTCGCGATGTCCATCAGGTCATGGTTGTGGCCGGTGTTGAGGCAGACGCGGTAGAAACCGTCGTGGGGCAGATTGGTCTTGAGCCAGTGCACAAGCGCGCCTCGATCGGGATCGAGGTCGCGGTCGGACTCGGTGGTCAGGCTCTTCAGCACGTTCCCGGTCCAGAAGGACTGGCACGCCGGCACCAGAATCGGCAGCACCAGAAAGCTGATGAGCGTGCCAAGCACGACCTGACGCACCGATGACATCGCCCGGGGCGCACCGCTGGCAGAAGCCAGCGTCAGCTCGCGGGACTTGCGCACGAGGCCGACCACGCAGTAGCCCGCCAT
Organism: Sandaracinaceae bacterium; assembly: GCA_017881145.1. Taxonomy (GTDB): domain Bacteria; phylum Myxococcota_A; class Polyangia; order Polyangiales; family JAFGIB01; genus JADGRF01. Next base: position 2,256 of record JADGRG010000517.1, read on the forward strand.
CGTGAACCAGAAGGGCTTGGCCATGGTCGCCATGCGCAGCCACTGGATGTTCGAGAGCGATTTAGACACCGAGGTCAGGTGCAGCTCGTCGATGAAGCTGCTGCTCGACACCGCGGGGATGAAGAGCGCCATCAGCGCAGTGAACATCAAGACGAAGTTGCGTGAGCGCAGCATCATGACGGCGCCCAGCATGCCCAGCGCCAGCACGTAGCCGAGCGTCCCCTGGAAGGCGGTGAGGTTGACCACCCCCTTGCCCATCTCGTAGGTCGAGTCCCACCACACACCCATCGGCGTGGTCTTGTTGTGGGTCGCCATGAAGGGGAAGAGCCAACCCGCGGAGACGAGCACGGCAAGCGCGTAGGCGCAGAGCAGACGGAAAGTGCCGGCCG
>JADGRG010000518.1 GCA_017881145.1 Sandaracinaceae bacterium
ATGTTCGCAACGACGCGTTTGCGATCGAGTTGCACCGATGCGAGGCGGTCGTTGCCGAGGCCTGCCGCCGCGAGCGTGCCGAGCGGAATGGCCATTGCACAGGTCACCAGCACGAGCGCCTCCCGCCCGGCCCCGAAGGCGCGTGTGTCGAGCGCGAGGATGGCCTCGATGCCACGAACGTTGTGGGCGGCGCTCTCGCGCGCCAGCTCGATCTCCGTGCCGCCATTGCTGAAGAAGAGGTCGCGTCCGCGAGCGCGTGCCACGTGCGCAAGGCGCGGGTCGGCGGCGAGTGCGGCGCGCACCAGTGCATCGCGTGCGATGGGCTGCTCTGCTGCGGGCTGCGAGGGTAGGCCCGAAAGGCGTCGCAGCCGTGTACGTGCCGAACGCGCTTCTCGCACCACGAACGCCGACGCACCGTGATCCGACGGACGCTGCGCGCGCAGTGCGCGAATCGCAGCGCTCGCGTCGCAACCCGCAAGGCGCAGGTCTTCGTCGAGGCCGATCTGTAGAGGACCCGTCGCAAACAAGGGTCGACCGACGGAGAGCACAGCCAAGAGATCGATCATGTCTGGCAGGCACTCCTGACGCCGTGCCTCGACCAAGAGGCGCGCGTGCTGCGGGTCGATGGGCAGCGCAAAGAGGCCCTGACCGCAATCGCTCAGCGTCGAGTCACCTTGCAGTGCGCCCCACGCCTGCAGATCCGCGCGTGCCGCCTGCAGCGCGTAAGGTTTGGGTGCATCGAGCAGCGGCAGCTTCTCGACGCTCTGGCCCCAAGCTGCGGCCGTAAGCAAGAGCGGCACCAGCGACTCGCGATGAATCTCCGGCAGCGTCAACGGGTTGAGCTTGGCTGCGCTATTCCACAGTCGATAGCAGACGCCTTTTGCTGTGCGCCCCGCGCGCCCCGCACGCTGCATCGCGCTGTCCTCGGCGATCGCTGTGAGCGTGAGAAAGCCGCGGCCATCCTGATAGCGGGTCTGTCGGACCAGGCCCGCGTCGATGACCACGCCGATGCCAGGAATCGTCAGCGACGTCTCCGCCACGTTGGTCGCAAGGATCACTTTGCGCAGCGATGTGCGCGAAAATGCTCTGCGTTGCTCGTCGAGAGTGAGCCCACCGTGGAGCGGCACCAGCGTAAAGGGACCACGTAACGCTTCGGAGCAGGCCTCTATCTCAGCCTTGCCCGGCAGAAACACCAGCACGTCACCGGGGTCCTGCGAAGCTGCTGCGAGTGCGCGCTCCACGCGGGTCGGCAGCTCTGCAGCATCCGGTAACACGTCGCGACCTGGCAGGTAGCGGATGTCCACCGGGAATGCGCGCCCCGCCGCCGTCAGATGCACGCCACCCACGTGCTTGGCCACGCGCTCACCGTCGAGCGTCGCTGACATGATGACGAGCCCAGTGCTGCGCTCGCGCAGGAGCAGCGCCAACAGCAAGTCCAGCTCCAGGCTGCGCTCGTGGAACTCATCGAGAATCACGGTACGCGCCGTGCCCAAGAGTGCGCGATTGCGCAGCACCATGCCCGGCGTTGCGAACACGATGCGCGTGGTGTCGCTGGCCACATGCTCGTCACGCACCACGTAGCCCACGCCATCGCCGAGTTGCGTGCTCTCGAGCTCTGCCACCCGGGCCGCAAGCGAGCGGCAAGCCAAGCGTCGCGGCTCGACCACCAACACGCGGCCCTGGCACCAACGCGGCACCTCGGTGGACTTGCCCGAGCCGGTGGGCGACGAAAGCACCACCGGTCCACTCGCAAGTGCGGCGAGCAATGGAGCGCGGACGGCAGTGACTGGGAGCTCGGGGTGCAAGGCGGAGGTTCCGAAGGCGGGCGTTTCCTGGCTGGATCCACAGTGGTGCAACCAAAGGGGTCGCCGTCGGTGGCAAAGCTGCTACAAGGCCCGCACCAAACAAAATGGCCGAGGCCAGGAGAAGAGAGCGATGAGCACACCGACCACGAAGACCGCCGACAAGATGACACGCGCCAGGGCGGAGTACACCCTGACGCACGGCGCGGACCCCACCTTGGACATCTATACCAAGCACGCCAACAAGCACGTGAAAGCCAAGGCTGCGAAGCTGGCGGCGGCGATCGCCGCGGCCGCTCCGGCGAGCTGAAGCCGAAGCCACCGCTCGCGACGGTTGACCGACGGTTGACCGACGGTTGACAAGGACGCCCGGGCATCCGCGATGCTCCGGGCGTCGCTCACCCGGGTGGCGGTGGATGGCTGCGCCGCCTATGCTGGCTTCAGTATGAGCTACGACTCGATCCCATCTCATCTCGAAATGCTTCAAGACAGCGTACGCACCAAGGCGTACCGCGACGCGATCCAGTCGGTCGTACGACCGGGGGATCGCGTGCTCGACTTCGGCTGCGGCACTGGTGTGCTGTCTATCTTCGCGGAGCGCGCAGGAGCGAGCCGCGTGTACGCTGTGGATCGTTCGCGAATGATCTCCGCCGCCAAGACCATTTTCGAGGAAAATGGTTGTCGGAACATCGAGACGGTGTCTGGCGACGGTGGTCAGGTGCAGCTCCCCAGCGAAGTGGATGTGATCGTGTCGGAATGGATGGGTCACTTTCTCTTCGCCGAGCAGATGCTCGAGCCACTGCTGCGTTTGCGCGACGATTTCTTGCGCAAGGGCGGTCGCATGATCCCAGCGAGCTGCTCGCTGCACATCGGCTTGGTCGCGACCAACACGTATCTCGAAGAGCTGTCGTTCTTGTGCACCCGCCCCTATGGCATCGACTTTTCTGCGGTCGGCGATTGGCCTTTTCGCGAGGTGGGCATGCTTCGAATCAAGCCCGCAGAGCTGCTGCCCGAGACGGTCTGCATCGGCGAGCTCGATCTGCACACGGTGACCGGCACGCCGCGCCTGCTTTCGGGCACGATTGCGAGCACCAAGGATGCGTCGGTGTTTGGGTTGTGCGGTTGGTTCGACGCGCAATTATCCGAGAGCGTGAAGCTAAGCACGAGTCCTTTTTCGCCGGTAACGCACTGGCTGCAATTTCATTTTCCTTTCGATCGCCCGCTCGACGTCAAGGCCGGCGAGCCGATCGAGATCGAGCTGGAGATCATTCCGCTCGTAGGCCAGAGCGGTTACGCCTGGCAAGCCCGCAGCGCGAACACCGTGCGCAAGGGCCGCACCTGGACACAAGCCGAGATGTGAGGCTGCGCGGCGCAAGCCGTGGTGATGAGCGCATCGCCGCTGCGCGCACTGCGACCCAGCCACGCAGGACGAGGTGCTCGAGCTCCTGCCGCTCTGCACGGGGCCGATCACCGGTGGGCGGGTGCATGCCGGCGCGCTTGACACTCGCGAAAGCATGCTCAATTTGGTGCCGCTCATTCTGCAGGGGCAGGCTCGCCTGATCCCGGCGTTCTCGATCCAGTCTCGCTTTACTCCCAGGAGGCGCATTTTCATGGCCAGTGATTCGGGTCCGACGACCCATAAATTCCAAGCCGAGGTCAGCCAGGTGCTGAGCCTGGTCATCAACTCGCTCTACAGCAACAAGGACGTCTTCCTGCGCGAGCTGATCTCGAACGCCGCCGATGCGCTCGACAAGCTGCGCTTTCGCGCCATCCAGGAGCCGACGCTGCTGGCTGCTGGTCACGCGCCGAAGATTCGCCTGATCCCGGACGAGAAGGCCGGCACGCTGACCATCTGGGACAACGGCGTCGGCATGTCGAGCGAGGCTCTGACCAAAGACCTCGGCACGGTGGCTCGCTCCGGTAGCAAGGCGTTGATCGAGGAGCTGAAGCAGGCGCAGAAGGCGCACGACTTGAAGCTGGTCGGTCAGTTCGGTGTGGGCTTCTACAGTGGGTATCTGGTGGCTGACCAGATCGAAGTCGTAAGCCGAGCAGCGGGCAGCAGCGAGGCTTGGAAGTGGAGCTCGGACGGCAAAGATAGCTTCACCGTCGAGCCCACCTCGCGCGACGAAGTCGGCACGTCGGTGATCTTGCACCTGAAGCAGGAACAGGCGGACTACGCCCGCGAATGGCGAATACGCGAGCTGGTCACCCGCTACTCCGACTTCATCTCGCATCCCATCGAGCTCTGCGTCAAACGCACCGACAAGGATGGCAAGGAAGAGGAGCGCTACGAGGCCATCAACCAGGCGAGCGCGCTCTGGATGCGCTCCGAGAAAGAGCTCAGCGACGAGCAGTACGAAGAATTCTACAAGCACCTCACTCACGACTTCGAGGCGCCGCTCGGTCGCACGCATTTTCAGGTCGAAGGCACGCAGATGTTCACCGGGCTGCTCTACCTGCCCAAGCATCCGCCCTTCGAGCTAGGCAATCCCACCTTCAAGCACGGCGTGCGTCTCTACGTGCGCCGCGTCTTCATCATGGATGATTGCGAGGAGCTTTTGCCCAAGTGGCTGCGCTTCGTGCGTGGCGTGATCGACTCGGACGACCTGCCGCTCAACGTTTCGCGCGAGCTGCTCCAGGACTCGGCGATCGTGCGCACGATCAAGAAGCAAGTCATCAAGCGCGTGCTCGATCTGCTCGCCAAGATCGCGCAGGACCGCCCGGCCGACTATCTCGAGTTCTGGGAGAAGTTCGGTGCAGTGCTCAAGGAGGGCCTGCACTTCGACGCTTCTTACGTCGATAAGATCGCGCCGCTCTTGCGCTACGAGTCCAGCACGGAGCCAGGCTTCGTGTCGCTCGCCGACTACAAGAAGCGCATGCCCGAAGCCCAGCCTGCGATCTATTACGCACTCGGTGCCAGCAAGGCGCTGCTCTCGGCCAGTCCGCACCTGGAAGCGCTCAAAGCGCGCGGCCACGAAGTGCTCTACATGACGCACGGCATCGATCAGTGGGCGATCGAGGGGTTGCGCGAGTTCGACGGCAAGCCGCTGGTGGACGCGATGCAGGAGCAAAGCGAGGCCGACGCTGACCAGAGCGAGGCCGGCAAGCAGAAGGAGGAGAAGACCACGCACCCCGAGCTCGCTCAGCTGCTTGCGCGCTGCAAGGAAGTGCTGAGCGATCAGGTCGGCGATGTGCGGGTCTCCGAGCGCTTGACGGATTCTCCGGTGTGCCTGGTGGTGCCGAAAGGCGGAATCCCTGCGCATATCGAACGCTTGATCCGCTCGCACCAACAGGATCTACCGGAGCAGAAGCGCATCCTCGAGCTCAACCCGACTCACCCGATCGTGCAGCAGATGAAGGCCGAGGAAGCGCGGCAGCACGACTCCGCGCTGCTCTCGGAGTGGATCGAGCTGCTCTACGACCAGGCCCTGCTGGTGGAAGGCAGTCCGCTTCCGGATCCTGCGCGTTTCGCGAAACGCGTCACGGCGCTCATGCAGAGCGCGAAAGTCTAGAGCCGACACCAGCACGGGCTTGACGCAGTGGGGCGTGGCTGCGATGTAAGCGCTGTGCCACGCCAGCTCTTCTACGTCGTGCTAGTGACCCTGATCGTGCTCTGGGCTCGCCGCTTCATGCGCCGTGGCTCTGGCGGTACGGGCTTCGGTGGCAGGCGTTCCGGTGGCACCGGCGGTCGGCGATCGGCACGGGCCGGCTCACACGGCGCGACCGGCGTGCCGGCGCTGCTGGTGTGCGGCGCGTGCGGCGCACAATACGAGCCACAAGCCAGCGGCTGGATCTGCCCGAAATGCGGCAAGTAGTAGCGTACGCCTAAGAGCGCTTACTTGTAGAGTGCTTCGATCCGCTCGCCGTATTTCTTCAGCACGTTGCGGCGCTTGATCTTGAGCGTGGGCGTGAGCATGTCGTTCTGGGTGCTGAAGGGCTCGGGTTCGAGCAGGAAATCGTGCACAGCCTCGAAGCCTTTGAACTCGCGGCTTTGAGCGTCGACCTCGCGGCGCATGAACTCCTTCACGCGGGGGTTGGTCAAGAGCGTAGCGCGGTCGAGGCCGTGGGTATCGGCCCACGAGCCGAGCGCCAGCATATCGGGGACGATCAGCGCGACGTTGTGCGGCTTGTCCGCGCCGTGGATGAAGCACTGCGTGATGTACGGACTGAGCTGCACCTTTTCTTCGAGCGGCGCGGGAGCCACGTACTTACCGTTGCTCAGCTTGTAGAGCTCTTTGACGCGGCCGGTTATGAAGACGAAGCCATCCTGATCGATGCGCCCCAGGTCTCCGCTGCGCAGGCCGCCGTCGGCTTGCAGCGTGGCTTTGGTCTCGTCGGGCAAGTTGTGGTAGCCGATCATCACGCTGGTGCCGCTGATGATGATCTCTCCTTCACCTTCGCCCGCGCCGACTGCGTTCTTGTCGAGCGTAATCTGGACCCCCGGGGCAGGCTTGCCGACCGAGCCTAGGCGCCTGGCCGTGGCGGTGCTCGCGGTCGAGCAGCCGGTGGTCTCCGTGAGCCCGTAGCCTTCCAGCACCAGGATGCCGAGGTTATCGATGAACTCTGCGACTTCCTTGGAGAGTGCAGCGGCACCCGAGATCGCAAAGCGCAGCCGCCCCCCGAAGCGCGCCCGCACCTTCGAGAAGATCAGTCGTTCTGCTAGCGCAAGCGAGACGCGCTCGCCGAGCGTGAGCGCCTCGCCTTTCTTCTGCTTGGTCCTGGCGC
>JADGRG010000519.1 GCA_017881145.1 Sandaracinaceae bacterium
AACAGGACGACGATCGCCGGCAGGACCGACCGGAAGGTCAGGTACAGCAAGAAGAAGATCACCAGCACGGAGATGGGAACGATCACGCTCAGCCGCTTCATCGCGCGCCGCTGGTTTTCGAACTCGCCGCCCCAGGTCAGATGGTAACCCTCGGGAAGCTTGATCTGCGCGGCGACCCGGGTCTGTCCCTCCTCGACGAAGCTCCCCATGTCCCGGCCCTCGATGTTGCACTTCAGGGCCAAAAACCGCTGTCCGTGCTCGCGGTTGATCTGGGTCCGGCCGGTGTCGATGTGAAGCTTGGCAAGGGACGCCAGCGACAGACGGGTCTGACCCACCGGAATCTCCAGCCGACCGATCATCGCGAGACCACCTTCGAGCGCGCTCGGCAACTTGACCCGAACCCCGACTTTCCGCTCGCCTTCCCACAGCGTGGTCGCGATCCGTCCCCCCAGCCCGCTCTCGATCGCGTCCTCGATTTCACGCACCGCCACCCCATAGCGCGACGCCGCCTCGCGATCGATGTCGGCCACCAGGTGCTGCGCGCTGCCGGCGCGGTAGATGCCCACGTCGCGCGCGCCGCGGATGGCACTCAGGATCGTGCCGACCTCATCCAGGCGCTTGTGCATCATCGTCAGATCCTCACCGTAGATCTTGATGACCACCTGCCCGCGAATGCCCGAGATGGACTCCTCGACCCGATCCTTGATCGGCTGGCTGAAATTGAACTCGACGCCGGGCCTGCGCTCCAGCGCCTCGCGCATGTCGTCGACCAGCTTTTCCTTGCTGCGGCCGGTGTGCCATTCCTTCTCCGGCCTCATGATCACGAACGTCTCGCTCTGGTTCGGCGCTTCGTCGTCGGTGCCGTCCTCGGGGTGGCCTTGCTCGTTGAGCACGTCCGCGACTTCCGGATAGGTCAAGAGCGTCTTGCGCACATCGTGCAGCACCTGCTGGCCACGCTCGAGCGAGACGGAGCTCGGCATGGTTACGGTGATGTGGATGTCCCCCTCGTTCATCTGGGGCAAGAACTCGGTGCCCAGTCGCGGGATCAGCACGATCGCCGCGGCTAGCACGACGAAGCCTGCCATCCGTGTCGAAAGCGGGTGCTTGAGCGCGAAGCGCAGCGCTGTCAGGTAGTGACGGCGCAGCCAAACCAGGAATTCCGGATCGTGCGCTGCCACCTTACGGTTCTTGAGCAGCACCGTGGTCAGCGCAGGTACGCAGGTCAGCATGAAGAGCAGTGAGCCGGCCAGCGCGAACGCGTAGGTCAGTGCCATGGGCCTGAAGATGCGGCCTTCGACCCGCTCCAGCGTGAAAATGGGCAACATCGCAGCGCCGATGATCGACATGGAGAAGAGCGTGGGGCGCACCACCTCCTTGGCGGCCTGACCGATGATGAGCGGGACTTTCTCCGGTGGCGGCTGCTTCTCGCCCAGCAGGTGGTAGGCGTTTTCGACCAGAATCACGGCTCCATCCAGCATGATTCCGAAGTCGATGGCTCCCATCGAGAGCAGGTTGGCAGGCACGCCGGCGTAGTAGAGCCCGATGAACGCCGAGAGCAGCGCCAGTGGCATGGTGACCGCAACCGCGAACGAGCCCGCCATGGCGCGCAGGAACATCCAGAGTACGAGCGCGACCAGTGCCGCGCCCTCCAGCATGTTGTGCGCGACGGTCTCGAGCGTGGTGTCGACCAGGTGGGTGCGGTCGTAGAAGGGGACGATGCGCATGCCCTTGGGCAGCACGTCCCGGTTGACGCGGTCCACTGCAGCGTGCACCGCCTTGAGGACCTCCTTGGGATTTTCGCCCCGTCGCAAGAGGATCGTGCCTTCGATCGAATCGATGCCCGCACCGCGCGCCACCGCACCGCGCCGCGGGATGTAGCCTTCCACCACCTTGGCGACGTTGCGCACCAGGATCGGCGTGCCGTTTTGTGCACGGATCACGACCTTCTCGATGTCCGCCATCCCGCTCAGATAGCCGCGGCCACGCACCACGAACTCGGTTTCGCCTTGGTGCAAGTAGCCGCCCGAAGTCGCACCATTGGAGCTAGTGACTGCGTCGCTGAGGTCCTTCAGCGAAAGGCCATTGGCGCGCAGAGCCAAGGGGTCCGCGAGCACGTGGTATTCCTTTTGGAAGCCGCCGAAGCTGACCACGTCCGCGACGCCAGGCACGCGCATCAGCTGCCGCGACACCACCCAGTCTTGCCAGCCGCGCAGCTCACTCGGCGAGTGGCCCGCGCTTTCCAGCGTGTATTGGTAGACTTGTCCGACTGGCGTGTCGTTCGGACCCAGGGTGGGTGTTACGCCTTCGGGGACCTCTGCTTCGGGCAGGCGCTCGGCGACCTGCTGGCGGGCAAAGTAGATGTCGGTGCCGTCCTCGAAAGTGACGATCACTTGCGAGAGTCCGAACGAAGTGATGGAGCGTTGCATCAGCACGTTGGGTGTGCTGGTCAGCGCGCGCTCTACCGGTATGGTGACGCGTTTTTCGACTTCCTCCGCCGCTTGACCCGGGCAGAGCGTGATCACCATCACCTGGACGTTGGTCACATCCGGAAACGATTCGATCTTCAGCTTGCTGAGCGTGTAGACGCCGAAGAGGGCAAAGGCCAGCGTCGCGACGAGCGTTGCCGCACGGCGCCGGATCGAGAAGTCGATGAGACGATCAAGCATGGAGGGGCGACGTGCCGGACGAGCGCCCAGTGTAGCGAGCGTGGCGCCACTTGCCACGAGTGAGGCACGCAGCGCAAGCGTTGATGCGAAGCTTCAGATCGAGGCAACAACAAGATGTTGCATAACGCTACACTCGGGGACAAATGCCACGTTCGTGCGTTCTGCTCAGAGAGCAGGGCGTGGTCCTCGTCGCCGTCCGCGGCGTCGCCGTCGTGCTTCGTCGTCTTCCTGCGCTGCCGGCGCTGGCGACTGGCGCGCGGCATGGGACTTCTGCGGCGTCCGCACCTCTTGCCGGGGTGCCTCGCGCCCGGGTGCGCTCTGCGGCTTGCGCAGACCGGCAGGGAGCGGCTTGCCCATGGCGAGCATCCGCACCTCGAAGAGGTCGCAGGCGTCGTCGTAGAACTCGCGGGTGTGCAGGCCGGTGTTGTGTCCGCGCGAAAGCCTACGCTGGGCGGCGAACACCAAGCGCAGCCGATCGCGCATGCGGCGCGGCAGCGAAAGGCGCGCGGTGATGTCCTCGAAGAACTCTTCGAACGCGCGCTGTGGATCGGGAACGCCCTGCACGGCCTCATCGAGCGGGCCGTAGAGCAGCGCCGCCACCAGCACCGTGTCACTCGGCAGGCGACCTGCGGTCTTCATGCGGTCGATGATGGCCAGGCGCTCCCAGAGCAATTCGGCGCCAGCGGCTTGGTCCTCGAGGTAGGCGGAGAGCTCGGGCAAAACCACGCCGAGCACACCCACATCCCAAGCGAGATAGATCGCGCGCTGAGCTCCGCCGCCACGCAAGAGTCGCAAGATCTCCTCCAGCACGCGCGGCGGTGCGGAGCGCGAGAGCTCGTCACGCAGGTCGACCATCGCGTCGTAGACTTCGGGCGCTATGCCGAGGTCCAGGCGGGCGCTGAACTTGATCGCGCGCA
>JADGRG010000520.1 GCA_017881145.1 Sandaracinaceae bacterium
CGCGATCCACATCGCGATCCGCCCCCGCTTCCTGCGGTGCGTGCTCACCTACAAATGTAGGCTCCGCGCGCTCCTCGAAACCGGGGGCGCCTCGCTCGTGTCTCACGCTCCATGCGTTCCTGTTTAGACCGAGCGGGGCGGGTCCGGAGTGCGGGACTGGTCCGGAATGCGGGAGTGCGCGTGGGCCTACTCGGGCTGTCGCAACGCGGTCTTCAAGAGCAGTGAGAGCAGCGCTTCCTTTCCCTCGCCGGTCTCGGCACTGAAGCCGATCACCTTGCGGCCGACCTCGCGCGCGAGCGCAGCCAGCACCGGTTTCTGCTTGGAGAGCGGCCACTTGTCGAGCTTGGTGGCGACCACGACGCTCTCGCGGCCGAGGCTGTCGAGGAAGTCCAGGAGCTGCGCGTCTTCTTCCGCAAGCCCACGCCGTGCATCCACGATCACCACGACCAGCGCCAAACCCACGCGCTGTCGCAGAAAGTTTTCGATCATCGGCCCCCAGGCCAGGCGCTCGCTCTTGCTGCGCTGCGCGTAACCGTAGCCGGGCAGATCCACGAAGTGCACCACTGCGTCGCCGATCTCGATGTGAAAGAGATTGATGCCGCGCGTGCAACCGGGCGTGCCGCTGACGCGAGCCAGCTTGCGCCGGCTGGTCACCGTGTTGATCAGGCTGGACTTGCCGACGTTCGACTTGCCGGCGAACGCCAGCTCCGCGAAGGTCGGCGCCGGCAACTCGCTGACGTCGCGCGCCGACATCACGAAGCTTGCCTCATGCACGTTCAGCCGATCTTTCATGAGAGCGCTCATTTCCTGCGGGACCTGCGGAATGCCATAGCACTTCCCAGCTCATCCAGCTCGGGAGCCCGGAAGAGCGAAGAGGCCGCAACATACACGGTTGCTCCGAAGACGACGGCGAAAGCGTAGATCGAGAGATCTCTGAGGAATTTGGCGTGTGCCGACCACTCTCCAGCGCGCGCCACGTAGTAGACGACGAGCCCCATCACCGCGCTGGCGAGCGCATGGAGCAGCGCCGAACGATACACCTCGGAGAAACCGGTCTTGCCGACCCGTCGTGGCAGAAAGAAGAGCAGCCCAAGCAGCTGCGCCACAGCGCCCGCGCTGGTCCCGGCTGCGATGGCGACGTGTCCGGCGCGGTGCATGAAGAGCAGGCTCACTGCCGTGAACGCGGCAAGGTTGAGGGCGCTGCACCACACCGGCGTGCGCGTGTCGTTGTAGGCGTAGTACATGCGCGTGATGGGATGGATTGACGCGATGGCCCAGGTCGAGCTGGCCATGAAAGCGAGCGAACGAGCGGTTTGCTGCACCTCGAAGTCGCCGAACTTGCCGTGACCGAAGAGCACCGCGACGGTGGGCTCCGCCAACACCGCGAGCGCGACCGACGAAGGAATCGCGATGAAGAGCGAGAGACGCAAGCTGTAGCGCAGCGTTGCCTTGGCTTCGTCGTGGTTGCCCTGGCTCTTCTGTCTGGCCAGGCTCGGCAATGTCGCTGAGGCCACCGCCAACGCGAACATGCTCTGCGGGATCTCCACCAAACGCTGGCCGTAGTAGAGAAAACTCTGAGAGCCCGTCGGCAGATACGAAGCCAAGAGCCGCGAGAGCATGATGTTGAGCTGGTAGATGCCGGAGCCGAGCACCAGTGGCGCCATCAAGCCCAGCGTCTTCTTGACCGCGCTGTCCTGCCACTGCCAGGTCGGCCAAGGCAGCATACCTTCGCGCCGCAGCTCGGGGAATTGCACCACCACCTGCATCACGCCGCCCACCAACGTGGCGATGGCGAGGCCTGCGACCGCCGGCAGGCCCAGCATCATCGCGATCGGTGTGAAGAGCCACGGTGTCAGGATCACCGCGATGTTCAGCCACGCGGGCGCAAACGCCGCGACGCCGAAGCGTCCAACCGAGTTCAAGACGCCCATGCCGAGCGCCGCGATGCCGACGAAGAGAATGTAAGGGAAGACCAAACGCGTGAGCGTCACGGTGGTCGCGAACTTGGTCGCGTCGCCGCGGTAGCCAGCGGCGTAGAGCGTCGTCCAGAACGAGGAGGTCAGCACACCGATCACGCTCACGGCGGTGAGCAAGAGCAGCATCACGCCGGTGATGGCGGCGACGTAGCGAGTGGCGGCTTCGCGTCCGCGCGTCTCCTTGACCTCCGAGAAGACCGGCACGATGGCTGCCGTGACGGCGCCTTCGCCGAGCACCCGGCGCAGGGTGTTGGGGATGGTCCAGGCCACGAAGAAGGCGTCGGTGTCGCTGATCGAAAAGAAGCTGGCGATGGCGGCGTCCCGAACCGCCCCCAGTACCCGCGAGGCCAGGGTCCCTATGGCGACCACGCCAGCCCGTCGGGCGATGTTCGACCGCTCGGTCTGGGCCTCGGTGGGTTCGCTGGACGACATCGCCCCAAGTATCGGGAGCAGGCCCCGCTAGGCAAGGAAAACGCTGAGAATCCCTGGGGGTTTCGCAGCCCCGTGCGCCGCGGCTCAGAGGCCATGCGGCCTTGCCAACGCCGCCATCCCGCCCTTCAGGTTGACAATCTGCCCGACACCCGGTACCTGTCCCGGCCCCGAGTTCTCTTTCTGGAGCTATTGCCCGTGGCGAATCACGAATCTGCACGCAAGCGCATCAAGCAGACTGCCAAGCGCACCGAGCGCCTTCGGCGCGTCCGCACCACCACCCGCACGTTCATGAAGCGCTTGCGCTCCGCCATCCAAGGCGGCGACAAGAAGAGCGCCGAAGCGACCCTGAAGATCGCTGTGGCTCAGATCGACCGCGCCGTGGCCAAGGGCGTTTTCCATCGCCGCACCGGCTCGCGCTACATCTCGCGTCTGGCCGAACAGGTTTCCAAGATCGCTTGAGCGACGCGCTGGGACTCGGCTGACGAAAGCGCCGCTCAGCTCACGGCGCGGGTCAGCTCGAGGATCGCGCCTTCCAGCACGATGTCAGCCGGGCGCTTGGCGCCTTTCAGGGCGATGTCGGCGGCGGCTAGCACTTGAAACGCCCTCGCTAGCTCGGGGCCGCTGACACGCTTGGCGGCGGTTGCGAGGTCGCGTGCCTTGAAGGGTGGGGCACCGGCTGCGACGGCGGC
>JADGRG010000521.1 GCA_017881145.1 Sandaracinaceae bacterium
GATGCACGCCACCCTCGAAGCGCAGCTCCGAGTAGACGCGGTCCCCGGTCACCAGAACAATGATCTCTTTGAGACCTCCATGCTCCGACGGAGAGCTAGAAAGCACTTCCATCTTGAAGCCGCGACGCTCCGCGTAGCGACTGTACATTCGGAACAAATCTGCCGCGAAAAGGGCGGCTTCCTCACCACCGGTGCCGCTGCGGATCTCGAGCACCGTGTTGCGTGCATCGTTGGGATCTCTGGGCAGGAGCAGAACGGCCAGGTCGGCTTCGAGCTTCGTGAGCTCGGCTTCGAGCGCAGGCAGCTCCTCGAGCACCATGTCGCGTAGCTCGGGATCCTTGAGCGCTTCCTTGTCGTCGTGGACCTGGCCCTTGACCTTGGTGTAGCGCTCGTAGGCCGTAACCAACGGCTCGAGCTCACCGCGCTCCTTCGAGCATGCAGTGAAACGCGCACCGTCGCTCGCAACCTGCGGCTGACAGAGCAAGTCCGTCAGCTCGTGGAAGCGCGAGCGTAGCGAGTCGAGCTTGTCTTCCGGCAGCATGTTTGGGCCGAAAGGCCGCGATCGGCCGGCCTAGAGCCCTCAGTGTTGGGGCTGGTTCTTCGCGTACTTCTTGGTGAAGCGCTCGATGCGACCGGCGCTGTCCATCAGCTTCTGCTTGCCGGTATAGAACGGGTGGCACTCGGCGCAGATGTCCACGGCGAACGAGCCCTTGGTGGAGCGGGTCGTGAACTTGTTGCCGCAGGCGCAGGCCACGGACGCTACTTGATAGTCGGGATGGATGCCTTGCTTCATGACGGTCTCCGCTCCGAAAATAGGAGCTGGGTTGGGGGACGGCAACCTAGCCGAGGTCTTGCCCGCTCGCAAGCCAAGGACAGCTCCCATGCCGCGGAGGGCGGCAGCCGCGGGCCAATCCATGCGCCGTGCGTCCAAAGCTTGCCGGAAGTCGCAAGCCGGTATAACAGACGGACAGGACTTTTCACCTGTCCAGGGAACACCTGTACAGGTCCACATCGGAACCGGGGATGGCGCTTCGAATCTGTCTCGAGCCGCGAGCGCATCCGCAAGAACCCAAGGTGCAGCGCACGTATGCCTGCTCGAGGGGAGCCGGACGTAGACCGCGGGTCGAGGCAGAGGCGCAACGCCATGGGGCAAAAGCGAATTCACCTGATCGTTCGAGGTCGGGTCCAAGATGTGTTCTTTCGGGCTTCCGCGCTGCGGGAAGCCAAGCGACTCGGCCTGACGGGCTGGGTGCGTAACCGACCCGACGGAGCCGTCGAGCTGGTCGCGGAAGGCGAGGAGGATCAGGTGAAGGACCTGCTCTCCTGGTCGCAACACGGTCCTTCCACGGCGAGGGTCGATAAGATCGACACGCGCTGGCGAAGCTACACCGGCGAGTTTTCCGACTTCCGCATCGTCAACGAGTGAGGCGCGCCGGGGCTTGTGTGACGCGACGCATGGACGCGTCGCACGGCGGCGCGTGCGGCGAGCAGCCCGAAAAATTGACCGGGGCGGCCAGCAGACGAGACTAGGCCGATGGCTAGGTCTTGCGGCTTCGCTCGGGTGCTTGCGCTCGCCCTGCTTTGGGGCTCGGGCCTGGCGCATGCGCAGCCTGCGACCACGCTCTCGGGCAGCGGCCTGACCAGCATTCAGCTCGCTCGCTACGCCGAACAGGTACTTTCCTCGGATGCGGAGCTGCGGCGCTCGGCGGCGAACACGCTCAGCCATCTGACCTGCGACTCGCTGCCGGCGCTGCAAGAGCGTTGGTCGGCACTCTTGCGGCAGCGCCCGAGCCACGACGAAGCGGTGCGCGTACTGCTTGGGTTTCGACGCGCAGCCATGGCAGAGCACAACGACGAGGTCGACCTCGCCAGGGGCATCCTGCCGGTGCTCGCGCAGGAGCGCAGTCGAACCGTGCTCGCGCTGGCCGAGCCGCTCTTGTATCTGCGAGCCATTGCCGAGCTCGATGAGGCGGAAGGCGAAGCTGCGCTACAACGATACGTTGGACTCGACGAGGGCGCTTGGGAAGACGAGTTGCGCGCCTACCGCAAGCGCAAGGGCATGGCGCTCTTGCCCACGTTGCTGGCGTGGCGGGCCGCCCCGAGCTCCGACGTGCGGCACTTTGCGCAAGCCGGCGTCACCGCGCTCGGCATGGAGAACCCCGAGCTCGCGCTCGCGACCTCTGACCTCTACCTGCGCTCGCGGATCGTGCGAGCGTACGCCAGCCTGCCTGATTTCAGCGCGATGCCGAACATCGTGCGCATGGTTGGTAGCCCGAGCACCCAGGTGCGGCAGGCGGCACGCTTCACGCTCTCGCGCTATGGCAAGAGCGCCATCTGGCAGGTGCGCGAGCTCTACGAAGAAGTCGCAGGGCAGCCAGCGGACAAGGCCTGGAGCTTCGAGCGCAGCGTGAGCGAGCTCTACGCGACGCTCGACCGCGACCGTACCCGAGAGGTGCAGGCCTGGCTTGCCAAAGGACTACAACTCTATGTTGCAGGCGATTTCGGTGCCATGCACAAAGAGTGGGATGCGCTCTTGGCCAAGTATCCTGAGCTACCCGAACGCGCACAGCTGGCACCTGGGTACGCGGCGCTCGGCGCTGAGCGCTTGTCGCACGATGACCTCAGCGCTGCGGCTGACGCCTATCGACGCGCGCTGCGGCTCTCGCCGGACAACCCGGAGACAAAGCGCTGGCAGGCTCAGCTCGAATACGTGTCGGCGGAGCTTTCACTGACCCAGGGCGTGGTCGATCTCGGCGCCTACCAGCGTGCACTCTCGCTCGATCCGAGCCTGCGCGCGGCCAAGGAGGCCAAGGACCGACTCTCGGGTGCCCGCGGGCGGCGCATCCGGCAGACCAAGCGTTGGGCTGCGGCCTTTGCATGGCTCGTGCTCTGCACGCTCGCGTTGGTGGCCGTGCGCGGGCGGGGCCGAAATCAGCTGGTCGAAGTCGCGAAGCCCGAATCGACCTGAGGCGGACGAGTCTGAGCCGACCGCGAGTGGGCAGATGCAGCACGCGTGTGGCCTGGATACGGCTAGCGTCCGCGGTGCTACGCCTTCAGCGCGCAGGACGCTTCACGGCGAGCGTGGGCAAAGCGATGCCGCGGGTTTCCGGCAACACCCAAACCCACGATGCGGTGCAGAGCGCGAGGCAGAGCGGCACGCTGAGACCACCGGAGAGGCCGTGGCTCGCGACCGCCCAGCTCACCAGGAGTGGTGCGCCGAGCTGCACGGTGCGCGCGAGGTTGTAGGTGGCACCCATCGCGGTGGTGCGAACTTCCGTGGGGAAGAGCTCGGCCAGGAGCGCACCGAAGCCTGCGGTGCAGCCGGAACCGAGGCCGAGCGTGAGCATCGTGCCCCAGAAGAAGAAGGGGTGGACGGAGAGCCAGGACCAGCCAAAAGCAAGCGGCGCGATGGCTGCCGCCGTCAGCAGCGAATACATACAGAACGCAGGACGACGGCCCAGGCGATCGGAGACGATGCCGAAGGTCAGCATGCCGGTGAGCTGCCCGGCCTGCGCGCTCAGCATCCAGGCCAGCGACTTACCAATACCTTGATGCATCTCGTGCAGAAGGAAGCCGGGCAGCCAGGTGTAGCAGGTCCAGTAGGTGCCGAGCTTGAACACGCCGAGCAACCACGCACGCGCGAGCCGAGAACCTATATGTGCTTCGCGCAAGCGTGAAAGCACGGGTCCTGCGCTCGCCGGCTCATCGGGCAGGTGCATGGTGCGACGCATCAGCACGGCCAGAAGTGCGGTGGAGCTCGAACCGAGGAGCACCCAACGCCAACCCACCATCGGTAGAATCACGTAACCGGCGACCGCTGCCAGGGCCACACCAACCGGCTCACCGGCTTGCAGCGCTGCCGCCATGCGACCGCGCACGGCAGGACGAACCGCTTCGGCGAGCACGCTGTGACCGATCGCCCACTCGCCGCCGACACCTAGCCCGACGATGGCGCGGCCGATCAGAAACCAGGTCAGGTTCGGCGCCAAACCCGCAATCAGCGAACCGAACGAATACACCACCACCGTCGAGGCCAGCATGGTGCGCTTACCGACGCGATCGGCCAGGAAGCCCGCAGCGATGCCGCCGATGCCCGAAGAGCCGAGCGCGACGCCGAGCATCCAGGCTTCGGCCGTGTGTGAGAGATGCAGATCGCGCGCGACGGCCTCCTTGAGGAAGCCCAGGAGCACGAGGTCGTAGAAATCGAACGTCCAGCCGAAGAAGACGAAAAGGAACAACCGCAGCGGGAACTTTTGCTTCACGGTGGCCGCAGGGTAGCCCAGAACCACGGGCTACAACACGCACCTGCACACGTGAGAGCGCAGCGGCAACACGGCGTTGCGCCGCCCCAACGCAGGTTGTGCCAGGTCGCAAGAGCTGTCCAGAAATGGCTGAGAGCGAGCGCGCCCGCAGAACCGGAGGGAGCGCTACTCACGTAGCGTGACCGACGGTTCGAGGACGTAAGCCGCTACGCCGAGAGCCGAAGGCTGCTCGGCGGCCTGGTGACCAAGCGCCGTTTCTGGGCAGCTCGTCAGATGTATTTCTTGAGCTCAATGCGCGCGACGACGCCACGATGCACTTCGTCGGGACCATCGGCCAGACGCAGCACGCGTGCCATCGCCATGAGCATGTTGAGCTCGGGGTCGGCGACGCCTTCGCCGCCATGGATCTGAATGGCGGCATCCACCACGGTCTGCAGCACGTTCGGCGCGATCACCTTGATGGCCGAGATCTCTGTCAACGCACCGAAGACGCCGTGACGGTCTAGCGCCCAGGCGGCCTTCAGCGTGAGCAAGCGCGCCTGCTCGATCGCCATCCGGGCGTTGGCGATGATGTCGCGGTTGCCACCGAGGTTGGCGAGCGGCTTGCCGAAGGCAACGCGCCCCACCGCGCGGCGGCACAAGCGTTCGAGCGCACGCTCCGAAGCACCAATGGCGCGCATGCAGTGATGGATACGTCCGGGTCCAAGGCGTCCTTGCGCGATCTCGAAGCCGCGCCCCGGTCCAGCGATGAACGACGACTTGGGCAGGCGCACATCCTCGAAGAGGATCTCGCCATGACCGTGGGGCTCGCCGAGGTGTCCGAACACCGGCACCATGCGAAGAATCTTCACGCCCTTGGCGTCGGTCGGCACCAGCACCATCGAATGACGCGAGTGGCGCTCGGCGGTGGGATCGGTGACGCCCATGAAGATCAGGAACTTGCAGCGCGGGTCACCGGCGCCGCTGGTCCACCACTTCTGTCCGTTCAGCACGACTTCGTCGCCCTGCACTTCGCAGGTCGCCTTCATGTTGGTCGCGTCGCTCGACGCTACCGCAGGCTCGGTCATCGCGAAGCCAGAGCGGATCTCGCCGTTGAGCAGAGGCTTGAGCCAGCGCTCCTTCTGCTCGGCACTGCCATAGCGCACCAACACTTCGGCGTTGCCGGTGTCCGGTGCGCCGCAGTTGAAGACCTCCGGTGCAATCATGCTGCGGCCCATCAGCTCGGCGAGCGGCGCGTAGTCCCGGTTGTCGAGACCCGCACCGAGCGCGCTCTCGGGCAGGAAGAGATTCCACAGACCGGCGGCTTTGGCCTCGGCCTTGAGCTCTTCCATGATCGGCGGAATGCGCCACTGCCGGAAGTCCGAGCTGTGACCGAGTTGGTCGTAGTACTTCTGCTCGTTGGGCAGGACGCGTTCCTTGATGAAACGTCCGACCGACGCGATGTAGGCCTGTGCGCGTTCCGAATGCTCAAAGTCCATGCTCACCTCCTCTCGCGTAGCTCGGCCGTGAAGCTACGCCCGAATCGCGGCCCTGACTATCCATATGGCTTTGGCGCTGGATGCAGGCTTCGGCTCCTACACGCATTTCCACCGAGTCTTCAAACACAGTCTCGGCTGCTCGCCCGCCGAATACTTACGACGGCGGCGCAACCGCACCTCCTGACACTCCGCACAATCAGTTGAAGAGGCGCGTCCAGGACGAAGGGGGTCGGATTGGCCAACACGGCGCCCGGTCGCATGACGACTGCGGTCGCTCCAGCCGATCGCGCGCTCTGAATGCGCATCCGCTGGGACCCGCAACGCATCCGCCGCGCGCGCTCAGTAGCCTCACACCGTCTTGCTCGCCACCCCGCGCAGGCGCGTCACCACGCCCGCCAAGTCACCCGGC
>JADGRG010000522.1 GCA_017881145.1 Sandaracinaceae bacterium
AACTCGTCAATCCTCCACCGACTGGCCGGCAGATCATTCAGATGCCGGACTGCAGCGCCCAGCAGTTACGCTTCTGGTGGACAGCGCCGGCGCTGGACGTTGGGCCGGTTTGGCTAGCGGGTGCTGTCGTCTCGAGTGACACGAGCACGACGCCGCAAGGCGATGGCGTGACCGAGTTCTCGCACGTCATAAGCTCACCGACCTCCCCCTCGACGCCGGCCTCCGACACCACGGGAGGGTGCAACGTCGCTCTGCCCAAGCGCACGCAGAGCACCGACTGGTCTGCCGCCGCGTTCGCCCTCACGACCTGCGCATTCGGCCTCCGCTTACGCCGCCGTCGCGCAACCAGAGCCAGCTGAGCGACCGCAGCTCTTCGCGCAATCAGGGGACCGGGCCTCTGCTCGCGGTAGCGATGTTGGCCCAACGCAATGCCAGCACGGGCACGGTCACGGGCAAGCTGGAGGTGTCTGCACGCCTCGTCGCAGCGCGCCAAGCCAAGCATCGTGCTCGGCGCCTGGTAGGGCGCGCGCGCTCGTCAGAAAGCGCTGCACCTCCTGGGTCTTGCCGCGACGCAGCGCAATCTCCTGTGCCGTCAGCAAGGTCTCGCGCGACTCACCTGGCTGGCGGGCCACTTCGAGTGCAGCTTGGGCTTCGTCCAGGTGACAGATTTGGGTGGCGATCAAAGCATGGTAGGCATGCACCGTGGGCACGCCATCGGCGCGCTGCGCTGCGCGAACCACCAAGGCCAGCGCTTGCGCCAAGAGCGCTCGCTCGACAGCATTGGCTGGCGGTCGCAACCCGTCGCCTGGGCCCGCGCGTAGCTGAGAGCGCAGCGCAAGCAGAGCCTGCACCCAGGCGCGATAGCCCTGCGTGTTGTGGTGGCGCGGCAAGCGGCCGAGCTCGGCGAGCGTGCGCCGCGCCGTGGCCTCGTCGGCACCCAGCAACCAAGCTGTTTCGTAACCAGGCGTTAGACCGAGCACATGCGGCCGGGTGCCGTCTGCAAGCGTGACGGTCGCGCGGACAAAAAGTGCATAGTGATCCTCCAGGCCGACGAGCACCCAGAGCGCGTTCTGCTGCAGCGTCTGCAGCATCGAGCGATGCTCCTTGAGCACGTGCCGCACCACGACTGCGTCGACGCGCAAGTCGTCGAGCAAGGTCACGAGCGCGTTGGGATCCGCAAACGCACGCTGGACGCGCTGGATGTGCAGAGGACCGTAGAAAGGCGCACGACCGTCCACGACTACCCGTGCACCGGGCACGGCAAAGATCAGGAACCACGAGTCTTCGAAGGTCGCGAGCAAGCGTGCATGCGGCAGGTAGCGCTCCAGCCACTCTGCACTGGCGGCAGGCATATGTGACAGATCGGCCCCATGCCCGATGCCGACGTAAGGTGGCAGACGCAAAGCGCCCCACGGCACGACGAGCGCGAGACAGAGCAACGCCCCGGCGAACGCTGCTCTGAGCTTGCACGCATCGAGCGCAGCCAAACGCGGTGCGGCGCCGACCGCGATCACCGGTGCGCTCAAGAGTAGGTACTCCGCGACGAAACGGATCGAGCGGAAGCTGGCCAATGCCAACATGGCCGCCACCGCAAACAGACCACGCCCGGCGGGACCGCTGCGCCACAGCGCTCTCATGCAACCGAGCAGCGCCGCGCTCTGCAGCAGAGGAGCCAGCATGAGCCACGGGGGATCGCCCGCGTGCCAGGCTGCCCACTCACCCACCAGCGCGCGATAGCGCGGGTCAGCGACGTGGGTGATGGCGTCGACCAGGATCGCGGGCCCGTAAGGTGAGATGCACGAAGCGAGCAGCTGCAACCCAAGCAGAGCGAGCAGCCGCACCCGCCCCACGCGCAGCCACAACCCGAGTCCGACGAACACCGTCGTCACCGCCAACCCAAGCAGATGACTACCGTGCAAGTTCACCCACGCCAGATGCGCGAGAGCGAGCCCCAAAATGAAGGCGAGATCGCTCTTGGCACGGCCCTTACCCCACGCGCGCAGCAGATACGATAAACCCACCAGATATGCAGCCGTCAGCGGCAGCGCGACAATCTGCGCACGCTCGGCAAAGCGGAAGCGCGCAGCCGGGATGGCCGCGACCAGGAGCAGGGCGCAAAGCCAAGCTGCACGCGCGCCGCCCAGGAGCTGCGCCAGACCGACCAGCAGCACGCCCGCCAGTGCCAAGAGAGCGCACTTGCAAGCCAGCAGCCCGTCGACACCGAGGCGCGCGTAGAGCCGGTAGCTGGCCAGGTCACTCAGCCACTCGTAGTTGCGCCAGAGCGCGGGCTCCGTCCGCCAGATCGAGAACGTGTCGTGGAGAGGCACCCGTCCGAGCGCGACGATCTGACGACCCTGCGCCAGATGCCCGAACGTGTCGGAGTTGCCCACCGGATACATGCCGGCGATGACCAATGCCGCGCAGGCAAGAAGGTAAGCAAGCCACGTCTCGCGCACGCTGACCGGGGACCGGTGTAGCGCATCGGCGGCTGTGCCTTTACCCATGGCACGAGATTCTATGTCAGTGGCGCAGCGGAGCGCACCATTGCCGCGATGCTCGGGTGGTCCTCCGCTGTGGCCGCGTGGCCCCGAGGAGGAAGTAGCCGCGATGAGCCGTTCCTCGACGGCTCGTCAGTGCACCTTACGCATCAGCGCCAGGAAGTCGTCGGGATTGACGAAGCTCGTGATGCGTGCTGCGGCTTCACCGCTCGGTGCATGCATCACGATCAGCGGCAGACCGCGCTGTGCATACCCAGCCAAGATCTGTCGCTTCTCGGGAGAGTCCTTGCCTGGGCTGAGGTCGACACGGACCGGAATGAAGCGCTCGCCCTCGCGCACGATGCGCGGATCGGAGAACGTGTTGTGCTCGAGCTCCTGACAGGCTCCACACCACGAGGCGCTGAAGTCGACCAAGAGCGGCTTCTTCTCCGACTTCGCACGCGTCATGGCTGCCTGGTAGTTGTCGCCCCAAGCGATGCGCGCGCCGGCCGGCAACGCCTGGGTGTAGCCGACCATGCCCGCAAGCCCCACGATGCTGCATGCCAGGCCGACAGCCTTACGTGCACGCGCTGCCACCGAATGGTCGTGGAAGGTCAGGTGGATGGCACCGATCGCGATGCCGGCGCAGAGCAGGACGGCGCTGGTCGTGAGGAACCCCGAGGTGTGCTTGGCCAACTCCATCAGGCCCGGGATCAAGTCGCGCAGATAGTAGACGGCGGCGACCACCATCACGATGCCGAAAACGCTCTTGACCCACTCCAGCCACTGGCCGCTCTTCGGCAAGCTGACTGAGAACGTGCCGACCAGCCAGAAGAGCAGGCCGAGGCCGAGCGCATACACGAAGAGCGCGAGCGCGCCGAAGACAACGTTGCCGGTCGTTCCGACCCAAGTGAGGAGAAAGCCGAGCACGGGACCCGTGCACGGCGCTGCAATCAGGGCGCAGGACAGACCGATGAAGAACGCGCCCTTGTAGCCAACGCCACCGACCATCGCGAGACGGTTCTTGAGGCCCGAAGGCAGATCGAGGTCGAACGCACCGAACATGCTTGCAGCCAAAAGCAGAAAGAGCACCGCCAGCCCGACCAGCACGATGGGACTCGCGAGCGCTGCGCCGAACACACCTCCGGTGGTCGCTGCGAAAAGGCCGAGCGGAGCGAAGAGCGCCGCGATGCCCAGCACGAACACCGTCGAGAGCATGGCGGCTTCGCCACGACTCTTGGTGTTACGCGCACCGAACACGCTGACCGTGATGGCGATCATCGGGTAGACGCAGGGCGTGAGCGAGGTCGCTACCCCGGCGATGAAGATGAGCACCAGCGCATAGGCAAAGCTTCCGCCCTGCAGTGCAGCCGTGAACGGTTTCTCCAGGTTGGTCAGCGCGTCAGCATGCGCGCTGCCTGCGCTCGCCAGCACGAGCGCAGCCACGCACGCACCGAAAAAGGCGCGCATTCCTGTCGTCCGGTTTTGAGTCGTTTGCATCGCACTTACCTCCAGCCAGCTACGCCGAGAGCCGCAGGCTGCTCGGCAGGTATGTGAACTCCGCCGAGAGCCGCAGGCTGCTCGGCGGGTATGTCACTCAGTTGCACCCACAACCACCACCGCTCGATCCCATCCCACCGCTCGATCCTTCGCGGTAGGCCTCCGCATGCTCTTGCCCAGCTTCAGCGTCGCCGTTGCGGCCCAACTCCATGTCGGGCTTGGCCAACCGCTCACGCTCATAGGGCGCCACCGTCGCGCAACCCGAGAAAAGCACAACGAATAGCAGCGCCGACAACCCGACGCGCACTGCGCCGCTACGCTTGGCCTGCTTTCTGTCTTGCTCGGTGCTCTGCATTTGGCTCATCCCTCCACCGGCTAATACTGCAGCACCGCACGCACTGTGGCGAATCGCTCGATGTCGACGAAGTTCGTCGGCCACAAGGTAGCGAGCGTGGCGTGTGACTCACGATAACAGGCGTCTATCGCCAACCAGTCTGTCGCCGATACACGAACGCTCACTTCGCCGCCCAGAGCGACGCCAGAGCCCGAGATGTCTGCGGCTGCCGTGATCCCGCCGGTCATCGCGATCACGGCCAAGAGCTCTGGAGCGAAGCGAAGCACCACCCTGCCGCTCGCCAGGGGGATCCGCAGCTCGGGGCGCAGCACCGGGCCGTGCATGGTGTAACCAGGAATGCTCAGGTCGACGACCGAGCGCAAGCCGCGCACGCCCCAGCCTGCGAAGAGCACGAGCACCACGCTCTCGCTCGAGTGCGCAAAACGCACGCCCGGAGTGACACCGAACTCGAGGTGATGCGAGCGCAGCGCGGTTATTTTGCCGGAGCTGGCAGGCGCTGTCTCTTCACCGACCAGACCGAGCGAGCTCTGGTAGCGGGCGCGACCGCCGAACACGAAGGGCTCGCCGATGTCCGCCTCCGCGCCGAGTGCGATGTCGAAGGCGGGAAAGAGTTGCGTGCTGAGCTGCCGGTCACCACCGCTGCTCGGCATGGTCACCGTGCGATTACCGACGCCGAAGCCAGCGCTGAAGTCCGCGCTCACCTTGCCCGCGGAGGTATCCTCGTCGGACATCGGCGGCGGCAAGTCCGAGCTCGTGCCAGTGCTCGGCTCGGCGGGCGGGGGCAACTCGGCAGTGCTCGGCGGCGGTTCCTCCATGGCTGGTGGCTCGACACTCGGCCGCGTTGGCTGCATCGGCTGCGCCGGGCGCCCGAAGCGCCCGCTGCTGACCTGCGGCGCTGCCGCCGTGCTGGTGCCACGGATCTGAGTGATGGCTTGCTCGGTGGCTTGGGCTATCTCGGCTCTCGCCTGCTCGGAGAGATGGCGCCCACGATACGCAACATCCTGTTGCAGGACCGGCTCAGCGGTGCGTCCGTCGCGATAGGTGATGTGCAGGGTATTTGCGTGACGGACGCTCTCCAGCACCACCATGATCGTGGCATATTCACTGCGCCCGAGCTCTCGCAGTGCTTGATCGCTGGCAGGCGCAAGGCCCTGTTCGCTGGCACCGGCGAGGTAGTTGGCGTCGTCCGCCAAATCACCGACGCCAACCAGGGCGGCGATTGCGTCGTTGCGAATCGGGCTTGGCACGCCGGACCCCTGCACGACGAGAATGCGCACGGGGAACGCTGCCAGCGCGTGCGTCGCGCACAGGCACGTGAGCAGACAGGCCAAGAGCCCGGCTACTTGCACACGAAGACCTGTGAGGTGTCGGCGCCGCTTCATTTCACATCTCCAACACGAGCGCCATGGTCACTTCCAGCGCGGCAATGCTGGTTAGGCCGACGAAGTTGCTGTAGTTGAAGAAGCTGCCGCCCACGCTGAGCGTTCCCACCAAATGCTTCGCGCCACCCTGGAGCGCAAAGCCGTGCTCGAAGTCCGCGCTGATCCGATGATAAGAGAGCGGCGAGAGCTCGCGGTCGCGGGTGGTGAAGGTGTTCGCGCCAGGCACGGTCAGATAGCGCGCTTGGTAGAAGTTCGCGGCGCCCTGGGTGTAGAAGCGATATCGCATCGCCAAGAGCGATGCCTCGGCGACGTTCCAGCCTACCTGGGCCAACACGGTGTGGGAACCGAGGCTCCAGTCGTCGAAGTAGTAACGGTAGTTGATCCCCGCCGAGACGCTGTCGCTCAACGCTCGGCGCACGAGCAGCGCTAACGCGTGTCGCACGCGCGTGCCAGGGACGTGCTCGGGCAAGCAGAAGGTGGCCTGCATGCAGCCGTAGCCGGTGCCACCGATGCCGACGAAGCGATAGGGACTGGCCTGGTAGCCATCAATGTACGCAAGCTCGTAGGTCGCTTGAGCAAGCATCTTCGGGTCGAGCACCTGCGTGAACGAAAGCCGAGTGTCCAGGGTGCCGAGGCTGCGCGAGAATTGGGGATCGCCCGAGCGACCGACCGTATCCGCGATCGCGTGCAGGTTGAGGTCGAGCGTGGAGGCGTTGTTCGCGAAACTGTAGGAGCCTCCAACACTGAGACCATGCGACTGATAGTCGTTCTCCTTCGAGAAACGATAGGCGCTGGTCAAGGTCAGGTCCGAGCTGAGCTCATGACTGACCGCCGCGTCGAGCTCGTCACGCTGCTCGGTGACCGGCCTCAACGACGCGGAGGTGCGGATGTCGATCGAGGCACTGGTCCAGATGTCGGCTGCGTAGGTGACGTCGACCTTCGTGCTCTCGCTGAGCTTCTTGTCGACACGAGCGCGCGGCGAGATCACCGTCGTGGTGTCGGAATCGGTCCGCAAGTAGACCGAGGTCGCGATCTCGTCAGCGCTGGTCACGCGGGCGCACAGGCTAAGCGCGAGCTGCACGCAGAGCAGCAGCGCGCCGCGAGCTGTTGCCCGGGGACGTAGTCGAGCAGAGCGCTCGGTCTCTCTGGAAGTTGTGCTCACGATGAAGAGGCTCAGTGCAGTAGCTGACGAACCTCGTCTTCGAGCTTCTTCTCGTCACCGGCGTGGAAGCCGCCGTGCACGAAGCGAATCGTGCCTTGCTTGTCGACCACGAACGAAGACGGCATGCGCGATGGCGCATACCCGCCGGCAGCCTTGTGCGCGGAGTCGTGCACCACGGAGAAGGCGATCGGGATCTGCTTCAAGAACTTGTCGAGATTCTCGACTTTCTCATCGACGCTCACGCCGAGCACTACCAGGCCGTGATCGCGGTAGCGCAGGTAGAGCTTGTTCAAGAGCGGCAGCGACTCTTTGCAGGGGCCGCACCAGGACGCCATGAAGTCGACGATTACGACCTTGCCGCGCAGCGCGGAGAGCGACACGGGTTTACCCGTGGTGTCCTTGCCGGAGACCTCTGGGGCCGACTTGCCGGCCTCGATCGCTCCGGCGCTCGCTGCGATCAGCAGGAGCCCGACCGTCACGGCCAAGCTGCGCAAACGCGAAGCTCCCGTCATCAGCCTGCGTCCGCCGCTTTGCGCCATCGTCCCTTGCATGCGTTGCCTCCAAAAATGCCGTTCGGTTACAAAGCCGACCAGCGATGATTCAGCGACCGTCGATCTGGCCCCCCGACCTGAGGAGCACTCTCTTGGTGGCCAGGTCTGCGCACTTCCGTCACAGGCCCGCGACCGGTCGCGAGCGCCTTGCGAGGCGCAGACTTTAGCATCGGGAGGACACTTTGTGTCACTCACCGCCGGGGCGGCGACCGGCGCGCCCCCTCAGGTCTTCTTGCGCACGCGCCGAGGCATCGGCGCCTTGTCACCAGGCTGGGGTCGAGCCGCGCGCAGGAAGAGGTCGAACCCTTCGTCCACGCTCTGCGCAAGCGGATGCGCGTTCGGGAAGCGAGCCCCCCACTCGATGCAGATCCGGAACATGATGCCCTCCAGCAGCGATGCGAGGCGCCGCGCCGGGTAGGCCTCGGTGAACTCGCCCGTTCGCTGGGCCTCTGCGATCACGGCTTCCAGCGCACGAGTCGCCGCCTCGTCGGAGGCCAGGAGCTCCGGATCGCGGATCGGGTTGTAGGCGTTGGAGACAGCAATCGCATACCAGATCTGACGATCCACGCTCATCTGATGCGCCACCGCCTGCAGGAAGCGCCGCATGCGCGTGGCGATGTTGCCGGAGCGTTCCAACTCCTCTGCCATCAGCGATGCGAAACCGGTCAGCGCATACTCGCGCAGAATCGCGTCTTTGCTCGGGTAATACTTGTAGAACGTAGGCTGGCTGACTTCGACCTGGCGCACGATCTCTTCGATGGTGGTGCGCTCGTAGCCACGTTCGCGGATCAGCTCGATGGCGGCTTCGGCGATGCGGCGCTTGAGGTCTGCCTTCTTGCGCTCACGTAGCCCGATCACGGGCCCCTTCTCGATGGCGGACTTTCGCTCCATGGCGACCGTTGGACTCCCGACAAACCTTTAGTGGGCAAAACTCTTCGTTGGACAAAACTTTTTGTATCACATAATCTATTGGAAGTCAGGCTCTGCTCGCAGCGCGAGATGCAACCGAGCCGTCATGGGGAGCAAGACATGCGTGGCAACGACAACCCGCAGGCGGCCTTTTCGGCCTTGATCGTCGACGCGGCGGCTTCGGCCACCCGCATTGCCGACTTCCTCGACGGACTCGCGCCAGCCGAGCGTGCCGCGGCCTCGACCAGCCTCGGTCGCAGCTTGCAGCGGCAGCTCTGGCACAAGGTCGAAGGCGCTGGGGCGCTCACCCTGGAAGACTTCGTGCCTGCGGGCACGCCAGTCCTGACCGCCGTGCGCCATTGCGGTCGCAACACACTGCCGGCGTTCACGCGTTTCGAGAAGCGCTTCTACCGAACCAGCGATGGCAAGACCGTGGCCGGCGCGAACTTCCAGGCCATCTCGCCCTTCACCGGACCGGGCTACTTCGTGTGCGTCGAGAACAAGGGTCGCGGCGAGGTGGACGTCGACTATCGCCAGGTGCCCAGCGAAGCACCCGCCGGATGGCCGAAGCTTCAAGACAACGAAGGTATTCCCTCGCGTTTCATCTACGGCTTCATGGTCGACAGCATGCGCCGCGTCTCTGCGCACGTGACCATCGGCTCGGCCGCGCGCCACGGTCACAACATCGGCTCCTGGTTCACGCTCTGCCGTGAGGCGTCTCGATGATCTGGCTGATCAAGTTCGCGATGGGCGCGATCATGCCACGCAGCGAGATGTTGCCTGGCATCGCCGACACCCAGCTCGATGGCTTCTTGCGCAAGCTGCGCGCGGAGGCCGAGCCCATCTTCTGGATCGGCCTGGTGGCGGGAGCGGTCATCTTCACGTTCACGCCTGTGCTGACGCTCGGGTGGCCCGTCCCGGCGTTCTGCTTGTCGCAGCGCGCACTCGACAAACACGCCGACCGCATCCTCGCGCATCGCTTCTATGTCGTGCGCCAAGGCGTGTATCTGGTGCGGCTCTCAGCCGGCATGTGTTGGGGCGCAGACCCAGCCGTGCGCGCGCTCTTCGCGCTGCCTGCCTATCCACCCGATCCGGGAACGTTTCGCACCTCATGACCCACATCGCATTCCAGCCGAGAGGCAAGAACGTGGAGTTGGAGGCCGACTACGTGGTGGTCGGCAGTGGAGCCGGCGGCGCCACCGCCGCGGTGACACTGGCGCGTGGCGGCGCGAGGGTCGCGATCGTAGAGGCTGGACCGTGGCGGGACCCAAACGACTACCCGAGCTCGGTCTACGGCGCGATGCGCGACATGATGGAAGCGTGGGGCGCAAACTTCACCCGCGGTCGCGCGTTCTGGCCAGTCGTCCAGGGCTCGCTGGTCGGCGGCTCGACGGTGATCAACTCCGCCATCTGCGTGCGCACGCCTGCGGATATCTTCGAGCAATGGCAACGCGAGCACGGCATCGGCGACAAGACCTTCGCCGAGAGCATCTGGCGCATCGAAGACGAGTTGGAACGCGAGCTCTGCTCGGTCGAGGTTCCTGCGCGCGCGCGCGGCCGCTCGAACCTACTGGCCAAACAAGGCGCAGACGCGCTCGGCTATGCAAACCACTACATGCATCGCTACGTCAAAGACTGTCACGGGGACGGTCAATGCCTGCAGGGCTGTCGCGCCGACAATAAGCAGAGCCTGAATCGCAACTTCATCCCCGAAGTCATGAAACGCGGCGGCGATGTCGTTTCCTGCGCACCAGCCGAGCGCATCCACTTTGAGAGAGCGCGCGCGGTCGCCGTGAGCGGGCGGTTCAAGCATCCGCAAACGCGCGAAAAAGGTGCGGCGTTCTCGGTACGCGCGAAGCGGGGCGTGGTCGTCGCTGCGTCGGTGACGCATTCGCCGATCTTGCTCATGCGCTCCGGCGTACGGAATGCGCAGCTCGGCAAGGGTTTTCGCGCGCATCCCGGCGCACCGGTCTTCGGCTGCTACGACGAGCCCGTCGATATGAACAGGGGCGCGACCCAGGGCTGGGCGTCGGTGGCGTATCGCGAGAACCCCGGCTTCAAGCTCGAGACTCTGAGCCTGCCGCTCGACATGCTCTCCGGCCGGCTGCCGGGAGCAGGTCAAGCGCTGATGGAGCGCCTGACGGAGTTTCGCCAGATCGCGATGTGGGTGCAGGCGTGCCGGGCCGAAACCGTGGGTGAGGTGCGCAGCACGCTCAGCGGCAAGCCGGCCGTGCACTACTCGCTCAATCGAAGCGACATGCTGCGCTTCCGCGAAGGCATGTACATGGTCGCCAAGACCCACGTCGCAGCGGGCGCGCGCGCCGTGCTGCCCGCGATCTTCGGCATGCCTTACAAGCTCATGCCGAATGAGATCGAAGAGCTAAGAGAAGCACCGCTCGATCCTCGCGCTTACGTCTCCATCCTCTCGCATCTCTTCGGCGGCTGCGTGATGGGCAAAGATGCCGCGCACTCGGTCTGCGACGAACGCGGCCTCGTGCATGGCTACGACAATCTCGTGATCGGCGATGCGTCAGCCATTCCCACGAACCTCGGCGTCAATCCACAGCACACCATCATGGCGCTCGCGCAGCACTTCTCCGCAGGGCTCCTGGCCAGGGCCTGAGGGCGCGGAGCAACGGAGCGCGCACGAGGCACGTCTATGGACGCGCGATGGGCAGCGCTTGCCGCGCGTCGTCAGCCTGATATGGTGACTGGAGACGAAGGAGCATCGAAGATGCCGGTGATGAATTGGCGTGCGAGCACGGCGTGGCGGTTCAGCTGGGCGCTGGTGATGATCGCCACTTGCGACTTAGCTTGTTCGGCTAGGGACTCGGCGCCGAAGGACGCCAGCAGGGCGGGTTCGGTCACTTTCGCCAACGACGGAGGCGTGGTGCTCGGTGCCGGAAACCCGAACCTGGAAGCGGGCACAATCATCAATGATGGTTCTCAGGTCGCGATCACTAATCTGACTATCGAGACGAGCAACCCGGTCCTCAACGTGGTCAATGGCACGCCTGCCGAGCTCGATTTCAAAGCCAAGCGCAACGGCGTTGATGCCGCCCCGGTCTGGTCCATCTCGCGCGCTGAGATCGGAACCATTGACCCGACCACCGGTCACTTCGTGACGGGCACGCTGGGCGGACAAGCCACGATCATTGCCGATGCAGGCGGCGTCCAAGCCTCCACCACCATCACGGTGATCTTCGTCACGGAAGACAATGGCGCTGGCACGAGCTCCACGTGTGCAGCCGGCGGCTGCGGCGGTGTGGGAGGCGAAGGCGGCGGTCCCGCTCTTGGCGCCGACATGAAGCAAGCGCTCGACGGCTCTGCAACGCCCAGTGCGGCGCTGACCTGGCTCTATCCCTACGACGCAACCGTCTGGCCACTCGGACTGCTCGCACCGCTCCTGCAATGGAGCTTCGACCAAGCGACCACCACTGATGCAATTAAGCTGGAGCTGAAGAGCGCGTACTACAGCTACACGGGCTACTTTGGCCGTCCGCAGCTATTGGCGGCGGGCGCTGCCTTCGCGCGGCATCCCATCCCACAGGCGGCCTGGGACGGCGTGACCGGCTCGTCGCCGGGTTCGAGCGTGCGCGTCTTTCTAAGTGTGCTGGCCGGCGGCCAGGTGTATGGACCGATGAAGGAGACGTGGAAGATCGCGACCACCCCACTCAAAGGCACGGTCTACTACCAGTCCTACGGGACCAAGCTCGCACACAATCTCCCGCAAGAGCACGCGATGGGCGGCGGTACCTTTGGCGGCGCGACCTTGGCCATCCGCGGCGGCTCGACGACGCCCACACTGGTCGCTGGCGGCGACGGCGACAAGGGCCAATGTCGTGTCTGCCACACCATCTCGGCAGACGGCTCCCGTATGATCGTACAGCACGGCGACAACTACGCAGCAAGCTCCTCCTACGCCTTGAACCAACCGGCCTACCCCGAAACACCCTACCCGACCGCGGGCCTCTTGGGCTGGCTCGGACTCTATCCGGACGGAAGCATCGGCTTGTCCAACGCGGGACCGGTCTCGAGCAACGTCAACAACGTGCCGAGCACACTGGTCGACGCCGTGACGGGCGTTCCCATTGCTAGCCAGGGGCTGAGCTCGTTTGTGACCAGGGCCGCGATGCCGATGTTCTCACCCGATGGCAAGAAGGTGGCTTTTTCCTTCTACGCCGGCCCGGGTGATGCCGCCATCGGCGGCGGTGATCCCTCGAAGCTGGTCGTGATGGATTTCGATCTCGCCACCAGCGCCTTCGCAAACCAAAGTCTTGTCTATCAGGGGCTTGCGCGTGTGCTTCCGGGCTGGCCGGCGTTCATGCCGACCGGCGACCGGCTGGTGTTTCAGACGGATCTACCGACTGGAAACCAGAGCGAGTACTTCGTGACGCGCAACGGAGCGCGCGGCGAGCTCTGGTACACCGACCTGCAAGGCGGCCAAGCTCACAAGCTGGAACGAGCCAATGGCACAGAGGGCGGCGTCTCATACTTACCGGTCGGTCCCAACAATCACAGCGCAGACAACGAGCTCAACTACGAGCCCACCGTCAGCCCGATCGTCTCGGGTGGCTATGCATGGATGGTGTTCACGAGTCGACGCATGTACGGCAACGTGGCGACCATCGATCCCACCTGGAGCGACCCGCGCAGGCACGATCTGACACAGACGCCCACCACCAAGAAGCTCTGGGTCGCCGCGATTGACATCACCGCAAGCGGCGAGCTCACCAGCAACGACATCGATCCCAGCCATCCCGCGTTCTACCTGCCGGCGCAGGAGCTGCTAGCAGGCAACAGCCGCGGCTATTGGGTGCCCGACCCGTGTCAGGCCGATGGGCACGGCTGCGAGAGCGGCGATCAGTGCTGCAGCGGCTACTGCGCGCGCGACGCGAAGCTGAAGCAAGATGTCTGCGGCGGCAAACCTGCCAGCTGCGCGCAGGAGTTCGACCGCTGCACGACCAGCGCGGACTGCTGCGCCGCTACTCCCAAGCTGGTCTGTATCAACGCGCACTGTTCGACCGTCACGCCAGGTTGAGCTTGAACGGAACCGGTGAGCGCCACCACCGCGAGACTGCGACCTGCTGCGGATTGTTCCATTGCCGGATGACGCTATACCAGCAAGCGCGTGCCGCGAACAACCGACCTGGATCATGGCCGGACCTGGGGGGCCTGCCCGGCGCAGCCTGACCGCGCTTATTTCGCAGGGCTCACGCTGCGAAGACTTCCGTTCTTGGCGTCGGCCGGTGCGCCGTATTGCAGGAGCTTGCGATACAGGGTCTTGCGGTCGAGGCCGAGTGTTTGGGCCGTCAACGATTTGTTGCCGCCGAGCCGTTCCAGCACACGCAGGATGTAGCGCCGTTCGAGCTCCTCGAGTGGAATCAGCTCGCTGGTGTCATCGCTATCGAGCACCAGGCGCGTGCGCTTGTAGGAGCGTACTTTTTCCGGCAGGTCCTCGACCACGATCTCCTCGAAGCGCGCCAAAGCCACCGCACGCTCCACGCAATTCTGCAGCTCGCGCACGTTGCCGGGCCAAGCGTAAGCCACCAGCTTCTCCGCGGCCGCTGGCGAGATCCCGTGCACGTTCTTGCCGAAGGCACCTGCGAAGTGCGTGACGAAGTGCTGTCCGAGCAGCAACACGTCGGTTCCACGGGCACGCAAGGGAGGCACTGCGATGTGGATGACATTGATGCGATAGTACAGGTCTTCGCGAAAGCGGTGCTCGGCAGCGGCGCTCTCCAGATCTCGATTGGTGGCAGCTACGATGCGGGCGTCGAACGCGACGTCCGTGTCGCCGCCGACAGGTCGCACTTTGCGCTCCTGCAGCGCGCGCAAGAGCTTTGGCTGTAGCGAAAGCGGTAGCTCGCCGATCTCGTCGAGAAAGAGCGTGCCACCGTTGGCCTGCGTGAAGAGACCGGGGTGCGCCTCTTTGGCATCGGTGAAGGCACCACGCACGTGTCCGAAAAGCTCGCTCTCCAGCAAGCCCTCGGGCATCGCAGCGCAGTTAACTGCAACCAACGGGCCCGATCGACGCTGCGAGCGCTCGTGCAAAGCCTTGGCCACGAGCTCTTTGCCGGTGCCGCTCTCGCCGGTGATCAGCACCGAGGCATCGGTCTCGGACACACGCTCGATGAAATCGTAGACCTGCTTCATGGAAGAGCTTGCGCCCAACAAGTCCGGCAGGGGCTGACTGGCTGCCACCGCCTTGCGCAAGCGTTTGACCTCGGAGCGCAGCGCGCGATGCTGCACGGCACGCTCCAGGCTGATCTGCAGCGCGTCGAGCTCGACGGGCTTGGTGATGAAATCGTAGGCGCCCGCGCGGATGGCTGCCGTCGCAGTCTCGAGGCTGCCGAAGGCCGTGAGCACGACCACTGGCATGTCGGGGCGGTTTGCTGCCGCGCGTTCGCAGAGCTCGATACCGCTCATGCCGGGCATGTTCAGATCCGTGACCAGCACGTCGAAGTCCTCGTTCTGCAGGAGCGAGAACCCCTCGGCAGCCGATGTCCTGACCGCCACGTCGAAGCCGCGCTTGGTCAGCCCGACCTGCAGGAGCTCGCACATGCTTCGCTCGTCGTCCACAATCAGCGCTCGTCCCTTCATGTTCCTGCTCCCTCTTGCGCAAGTGGCAAATAGATCGAAAATGTGCTGCCCGCTCCGGGCGCGCTGGTGGTTTCTATCCAACCACCGTGCTCGCTGACTATTCCATGCGTGACTGCGAGCCCAAGACCGGTGCCCTCACCGATGTCCTTGGTGGTGAAGAACGGCTCGAAGATACGCGCCTGCGTCTCGGCGTCCATGCCGTGGCCGTCGTCAGTGACGCTCAGAATGGCCCACGTGGCCTCACCGCCGCCCCGGTCTGCCGGCGCCTTCACGCTGGCGCGGGTGACGCTCATGCGCACGTGGCCCTGGTCGCCGACGGCATGGATAGCGTTGACGACCAAGTTGGCCAGCGCCTGCTGGATCTGAGTCGGGTCGACCATGGCGACCACCGCTTCACCCGCCGTCAGGCTCAGTCTCACACCACGCTTGACGGCCATCGGTTCGAGCAGCGCCACGGCCTGCTGAGCGATGGTGCGCAGGTCTACCGAGGTGGGCTGCGACGCGCGCGGACGCGCAAACTCCAGAAGCTGGCGGATGATGTTGGTCATGCGCTTGGCTTGCTCCACGATGATCCGCGCATCGTCTTGGACTTGCCCACCCTGGCTTTCACCAGCGATGATCATCTGCGCACGACCCGCGACCACGTTGAGGGGAGTGCCCAGCTCGTGCGCGATGCCGGAGGCAAGCTTGCCCACCGTCATCAGGCGGTCGGCATGGCGTAGCTGCTGCACCGTCGCGATCCGGTCCTCGATCTCCTTGCGCAGACGCTCGTCGGCCGCGGCCAGGCGCTCGCACATCGCGTTGATCTCGGCAGCAATCTCACCGAGCTCGTCCCTCTGCGCCAGTTGGACCGGCACGGTGAGATCACCACCGCCGATGCGTCGGACTTTCTGCACCAGCTGCCGGGTCGGCCTTCCCACGAACACCGCGCCGACAGCGCCGGCCAGCAGCGCATAGAGCACGACCAGCAGCAGCGTGGAGACAACCGTGCTGCGAATCGTGGTCTCCACGTAGGCGCGCTCATCCTCGAGCGACTCCCTGAGCTCGACCGCGCCCTTGCGGCTGTCTGGGACTTGCACCGGCACGTAGGTGTAGAGCGCGCCTCCCGCACGCTCACTGCGGTGACTCAAGGTGCGACCGGCGAGCACGGTGTCGAGCTCGCGGAAAGCCAACTCGGGCAGATAGCGTTCGTCGGTGCTCGGTTCGAGCCAGACGAAGCGCACTTGCACGTGCTGGCTCTTCTTGGCGACGTCGCGCACCAGGGAGAGCGCTGCCACCTCACCCTCGGTGCGAAATGCATAGGCCGTGGCGTGAGCGAGCACCGCGCCCATCAACGCCGCATCACGCCGCATGTCCTTGTCGAAGAGAGCGAGCTCGCGCTCCACGCGCATGTAAGCGTAGACGGCCAGCACCGCCACGATGCCAAGCACCAAGACCAAAACGAATTTGCGGGTGAGCCGCATGCGCGGCGATATCTAGCGGGATTCTCGACTCAAAGATAGCCGAGCACGGTGTGGCGGCCCGCCCCATCAGCGACGCTTCGGTTGCACGCTCGGGGTGCGCAAATGGCCGTGCCTGCGCTTACGGCGAGCGTCAGTTTCCGCGGACGCTTGCCAACCGCGCCCAGCTAGCCCCGAGCGGTGTTGCCGGCAGCCGGAAACTCTGCTCTGGGATATGCTTCACGCCCCGAAGCCCCCCTCCGCCTCCGATG
>JADGRG010000523.1 GCA_017881145.1 Sandaracinaceae bacterium
TGTGTAGCCAGCCTCGGCTGGCGCGCCTCGGGAAGCCTCGGCGGATGGGTTTTGGCAGCGAGGTGGCGTCATCCATTTCGGCAAGTACGAGCTTCTTTCGAGAATCAACATCGGCGGTATGGCCGAGATCGTGAAGGCGCGCGATACGAGCGCCGCAGGGCAGCCGGTCGTCGCGGTCAAGCGCATCCTGCCGCACCTCTGCGAGGACTCTCAGTACAAGACCATGTTCTTGGATGAGTCGCGGGTGCTGGCGCAGCTCGAGCACGAAGACATCATCAAGACCTTCGAGATCGGCGAGATCCAAGGCACGCCCTACATCGCGCTCGAATACATTCACGGCCAGGACGCGCGACACCTTTTCCACCGCACCCGCCGCAACGACCAGCGCGTGCCCATCCCCGTGGCTTGCTACATCCTCGAGAAGGTGTGCGAGGGGCTGCACCACGCGCACGAGCAGACCGATGCGCAGGGCGAGCTGCTTGGTCTCGTGCATCGCGACGTGTCGCTGCAGAACGTGCTGCTCTCTTACGACGGCGACGTGAAGATCACCGATTTCGGCATCGCCATGAGCACCGAGAACGTGGCGCGCACCGAGGTCGGTATCGTCAAGGGCAAGTTCGGCTACATGTCGCCCGAGCAGATCAAGAGCGCGCCCCTCGATCGCCGCAGCGATGTGTTTGCAGCGGGCATCTGCCTCTACGAGCTGCTCACCGGCGAACGGCTCTTCTCCGGCGACAGCGACTACAAGGCCGTGGAGCGCGTACGCAACGTGGATGTTCCGCCCCCGAGCAGTCTGAATCGGCAGATCCCCTCGGGTCTGGAGCGGGTCGTCATGAAGGCGCTCGCCAAGCATCCACGCGATCGCTACCAGTCTGCCAACGACCTGCGCCGTGCGTTGCAGACCTTCCTCGCGGAGAGCGGCGAGGTCTGCGGCAAGGCCGAGCTCGGCAGCTATCTGCGCCGCGTGTTTGCGGACGAGCTCGATGGTGAGCCGCGACCCTTTTCGGACACGCCCACGCCGGTTCCGTCGCGACCCTCGTATGCATCCGCGGCTCAGCAAGCCAAAGGGCCGATCACCATCCCGGCGCCGGTGGCTCCGGCAGCTCGTTCCGTTTCCCTCGCTCCGCCCAAGGCGAGCTCGACCTCGCTCGCTCCGCCCCAGCCGCGGGTCGTGGAGCCACCTGCACAGCGTCGCCCACCGGTCGATGCCGCAACTGGCCTGGCCGCGTTCGATGACCTCGAACAAGTCAGTGCGCTCAACCTTCTCCCCGAGCCTGCTCCGCTAGACTCCTCGGCGGTGCATGCGTTGCCTGCGCCGTATGCAGAGTCTGCGTCGGCTCGGCTGCCTGTGGCGCATGCAGAGCCTGCGCCCTACACGGATTCCGCCTCGGCTCGCCTGCCTGCGCAGCGCCCGCCCTCATCGCCAGCTGCGGTCGACATCGGAGGCAAGCTGCGGGCTCCGTCGGTGCCGCCGATCGTGCCGCGCGCGGAATCGATCCCGGGGCTGCCAGCTTCTGTCTTCGCAGAGCAGAGCGAATTCACCGACGAACCG
Source organism: Sandaracinaceae bacterium (assembly GCA_017881145.1). Taxonomy (GTDB): domain Bacteria; phylum Myxococcota_A; class Polyangia; order Polyangiales; family JAFGIB01; genus JADGRF01. The sequence continues at coordinate 1,553 of JADGRG010000523.1, forward strand.
CCGGCTGCTTCAGCGGCTCTCGACATGGATTGGGAGGAGGACGAGCACATCACGCAGAGCCTGGGCATGGAGGGCGTGACGCCGCTGCCAGAAGCTGGCGACGATGACGTGACGCGCCAAGTGCGCGTGGACGAGACGTTCCCGGGGCTGCGTGCCGAGGCCGACGTAAGCGGCGCGTTCCCACCGACACTTGGCCTGCCCGAAGCGGCCAGCAGGCCACAACAGGTTCAGGTGTCGATGGCCAGCTCGCAGGCGGGTGCAGCAACGCCACCGTCGGGCCCCGAGCCGCGCACCCTCCTGCCGGTGGCTGCCGTGGTGGTGGGTATCGTGGCCGTGATCGCCGCCGCACTCTACGCTACGCGCGAACCGGGAAAGGCGACCATCCGTCTCACGACCGAGCCCAGAGACGCGGTGGTGTTGCTGGATGGTAAGAGGGTCGATGCTAGCTCGAGCCCGTTCCTGATCAGCGGCGTCAAGGCCGGTGTCTCGCACACGCTCAGTGTGGAGAAGCCGGGTCATTCGGCGTGGTCGACCAAGCTCACCGTGCACGCGGATCAGGTGCTCGATCTGCCCGCCATCACGCTCGAAGCGCAGCCAGGCGCAGTGCCACCGCAGTCGATGGCTGCAGCGGATGCACCGAGCAGCGCTGTGCCCGCCGCGAATCCGAGTCCGAGCGTGCCGAGCCACCGACCCGAGCCGCACGCAGCTCCACTGGCGCGAGCTGCCGCTCCCACGCATGTCTCCCCGGCCCTGGCGCCCACGCACTTCCGAGCTCCCGCGCCGGTGAAGGAGCGCTCTGCGCCCACGCACGCGGCTCCGGCCTCGGCTCCGCCGCAGAAGGTCGCCCACGCTGCGGCTTCGGGTGCCAAAGGCACGCTGCGCATCAACACGCGTCCCTGGAGCCGCGTGTTCGTGGACGGCAGGGAAATCGGCAACACGCCGCAGATGAACATCGTCCTGCCGGCTGGCTCTCACACGGTCAA
>JADGRG010000524.1 GCA_017881145.1 Sandaracinaceae bacterium
CCAGCAAGCGCTTGGCCACGCTGCTGTCGGTGTGATCGCGATGGCGCGTGATCACGAGCTTGAGTCGCGTCGCGTCGTCGGTTCCCAGTGGTTCGACATCCACCATTCCCGTATTGCAGCGGCTCTCGAACTTACCATCCTCGTTGAGGACGTAAGCCACGCCACCGCTCATGCCTGCTGCGAAGTTACGACCAGTCGGCCCGAGCACGACGGCCACGCCGCGCGTCATGTATTCGCAGCCGTGGTCGCCCACGCCTTCGACGACCGCTGTCGCGCCGCTGTTGCGCACGCAGAAGCGCTCGCCGACCTTGCCGCGCAGGTAACACTCACCGCCGGTCGCACCGTAGAGCACGACGTTGCCCGCGATGATGTTGTCCTCGGCCTTGAAGCCGGCCTCCGTGGGCGGCACCACCACGATGCGACCCCCGGAAAGGCCCTTACCGACGTAATCGTTGGCGTCGCCTTCGATGCGCACCGACAAGCCCGGCGCCATGAACGCGCCAAAGCTCTGACCTGCCGAGCCGTGGAAGGTGATGCTGATGGTGTTGGGAGGCAGACCTTCCGCTCCGTAGCGACGCGAGATCTCGGAGGAGAGCATCGCGCAGGTTGTGCGGTTCACGTTGCGAATGCCCATCTCGAAGGAGATCTTCTCGCCGTGCTCGAGCGCCGGACGTGCACGCTCGATCAGCTCACGGTCGAGCACGTGTTCGATCTCGTGGTCCTGCGCTTCGATGCAGTGCAGCGGCCAGCCATCCGGCACCTTCGGCTTGTGCAGGATCGAGCTGAGATCGACGCCCTTGGCCTTCCAGTGTTCAATCGCCGCGCGCGGCTGCAGGAAGTCGACACGACCGACCATGTCTTCGAGCTTGCGGAAACCAAGCTGCGCCATGATCTCGCGCAGCTCTTCGGCGATGAAGAACATGAAGCTGATCACGTGCTCGGGCTGCCCCTTGAAGCGCTTGCGCAGCTCGGGGTCTTGCGTGGCAACGCCGACCGGACAGGTGTTGAGGTGACAGACGCGCATCAGGATGCAGCCGCTCGACACCAGCGCCGCCGTACCGAAGCCGAACTCTTCGGCGCCGAGCAAGCAGGCCACTGCTACATCGCGACCGGTCTTGAGCTGACCATCGGTCTCGACACGGATGCGCCGCCGCAGGTCGTTGATCACCAGCGTCTGCTGAGTCTCGGCCAAGCCGAGCTCCCAGGGAGTGCCAGCGTGCTTGATGGAGGTGAGCGGCGAAGCACCCGTGCCTCCCGAGTCACCGCTGATCAACACGAGGTCTGCCTTGGTCTTGCAGACGCCCGCAGCGATCGTGCCCACGCCCGCTTCGGATACCAGCTTCACACTGATACGCGCGTGTTCGTTGGCGTTCTTCAGATCGAAGATCAGCTGCGCCAGGTCTTCGATCGAGTAAATGTCGTGGTGGGGCGGGGGCGAGATCAGACCCACGCCAGGCGTCGAGTACCGGACCTTGGCGATGACGTCGTCGACCTTATGACCGGGAAGCTGACCACCCTCACCGGGCTTGGCTCCCTGCGCCATCTTGATCTGCAGCTCATCGGCGTTCACCAGGTAGTGGCTGGTTACCCCGAAGCGGCCCGAGGCGACCTGTTTGATCGCCGAACGCTTGGAGTCGCCATTGGCGAGCGGCTTGTAGCGCTCGGGATCCTCGCCACCCTCGCCGGTGTTGGAGCGCGCACCGATGCGGTTCATGGCGATGGCGACGTTCTCGTGCGCTTCCTTCGAGATCGAGCCGAACGACATGGCGCCGGTCTTGAAGCGCTTCACGATCTCCCTGGCAGGCTCGACCTCCTGCAGCGGGATCGACTTGCTCGGCTTGAACTCGAGCAGCCCGCGGATGGTGCAGAGCTGCTTCGTGTTGTCGTTGACCTTGGCGCTGTACTTCTTGAAGAGCTGGAAGTTGGCCGAGCGCACGGCGTGCTGCAGCGCCGCCACCGTCTCGGGGTTGTACATGTGGTATTCGCCGCGCCGACGCCACTGGTAGATGCCCCCCGGCTCTAGCTCCGGGTTCAAGAGCGACGGCACTTCGTGCGCGATGTGATGCCGCACCGCGGCCTCGGCGGCGATCTCGTCGAGACCCACGCCTTCGATGCGCGACGAAGTCCCAGTGAAGTACTTGTCGATCACCTGTTTGTTCAGGCCGATCGCTTCGAAGATTTGGCCGCCTTGATAGCTCTGTAAGGTCGAGATGCCCATCTTGGACATGACCTTACGGATGCCCTTGTGGCAGGCCTTGAGATAGTTCTCGATGGCCTTCACGCCGTCGATCTTGTGCGTGTTGCCCGCCTGCACCTGATCGTGCAGCGTCTCGTAGGCGAGGTAGGGGTTGATGGCGCTGGCGCCATAACCGAGCAAGAGACAGAAGTGCGTGGTCTCGCGCGGCTCGCCCGATTCCACCACCAAGCCGCAGAGCGTGCGCTTGCCCTCGCGGATCAGATGATGATGCACGGCAGCGGTCGCCAAGAGCGACGGGATCGGCGCGTTCTTGTCGTCGTGCCCGCGGTCCGAAAGCACCAGCACCGTGAAGCCCTGATCGATGGCGGCTTCGGCATCCGCGCAGAGCTTGTCGAGGGCTGCAGCCAGGCCGGCGCCGCGATCTTCGACCGCGAAGAGCGTGGGCAGCACCTTGGTGCGCAACTCGCGAAAGTCGAGCTCCTTGATGCTCTGCAACTGTTCGTTGGTGACGATCGGCCGCTGCAAGAGCAAGCGGTGGCAGTGATCGGGCGTCTCCTCGAAGAGGTTCTTCTCGGCACCGAGCAGCACGCGCAGCGACATCACCAGCTCTTCGCGGAGCGGATCGATAGGCGGATTGGTGACCTGCGCGAAGGTCTGCCGGAAGTAGGTGAAGACCAATTGTGGCTTGTCCGAGAGCACCGCCAGCGGCGTGTCGTTGCCCATCGAGCCGATGCTCTCCTCGCCGTTGATCGCCATGGGGCGGATCACGACGCGCACGTCTTCGCGCGTGTAGCCTTGGGCACGCTGACGCTTGAGCAACGTCTTGCTGTCCCACTCCATCGGCAGCCGGTCCGGGTCGGGCACGGGCAGTTGGTCCAGGCGCAGCATGTTCTCGCGCAGCCACTTGGCGTAGGGCTTGCGCGCGGCCATGCCCTCCTTGATCTCTTTGTCGTCGATGATGCGGCCCTGCGCGGTGTCCACCAGGAACATGCGGCCGGGCTGCAGTCGGTCCTTGCGCAGGATCCGCTCGGGCGGGATGTCCAGCACGCCGACTTCGGACGCCATGATCACGACGTCGTCCTTGGTGACGTAGTAGCGCGAGGGACGCAGGCCGTTGCGGTCAAGCACCGCGCCGACCACCGTGCCGTCGCAGAACGCGATCGAAGCAGGGCCGTCCCAGGGTTCCATCAAGCACG
>JADGRG010000525.1 GCA_017881145.1 Sandaracinaceae bacterium
GCGGCCCAGCATGCGCAGCGTGTGAGCGGCGTGCACCATCGCTCCCAAGTAGTTGGGCGCAAGCGATAGCGCGGTGACATAGGCCTTGAGGGCTTTGTCGTAGGCGCCCAGCTCGAAGTGCGCGCAGCCCAGATAGAAGTGCGCGTGCTCGTTGTTTGGTTGGAGTAGGAGCAGCTCGCCGAGCACGATGATCGCGCGCTCGCTCTCGCCCTCGGCTACCAGCTCGGCGCCTTCCTGCGCTGCGTCCCAACGGTCATCGCTCTCATCCATGACGGGCCTACTTGTACCGCTAGCGAAGTTCAAAGCAACCACCACGCGAGACGATTGCACGCGAAAATGGGGCATGGGAGGCTGCCGCATGGCCGACCGAGGACGAGAGCTCGACCGAGCGGCGCACCTGCGAAAAGACCTCGACTTCCTCGAGCGCACGCTCGAAGCGGAGGGCACGCTCCTGGTCCCAGTATGGCGCGAGTTGCACGTGGTGCGCGGCGAGCGCCTGGTGCTGCCGAACGCGCGTGCTGCCGCGAGGCTGCTCGATGCCGGCGGAGAGTTGGTCTGGCTCGGCATGCTGGCGGGCAAGGCCTGCTTTGCGATCGACATCGATGCGCTGCCTGATCCGCTCGTGGAGCCGTCGCTCGGCCCGGGCGCAGAGCTGATCGACCTGCGCCTTTCGGCCGCGCGCTTGCCGGCCGAAGACACCGAGCTGGCATTCTACGCGCGAGCGCTCTTGCTCTGGCATGCGCGCCATCGCTTCTGCGGTCGCTGCGGCGCACCCACCCGGCCACGCGATGGCGGACATCTTCGCCTGTGCACGCGCGGCGAGTGTGGCCTGGAACATTTCCCGAGAACCGATCCCTGCGTGCTCGTGCTCGTGACCGACGGAGAGCATTGTCTACTCGGACGGCAACGAGAGTGGCCCGCGGGCATGTATTCGGCGCTAGCGGGTTTCGTGGAGCCTTCCGAAACCATCGAGCAAGCGGCGGCTCGCGAAGTGCTTGAGGAAGCCGGCGTGCGAATCAGCGCGCTGCGCTATGCGGGCTCCCAGCCGTGGCCCTTTCCGGCATCGCTCATGCTCGGCTTCATAGCACGAGCTGAGAGTCGAAAGCTCACGCTCGACGGCGCAGAGCTGGAAGATGCACGCTGGGTGCCACGCGGCCAGCTACTCTGCGCACCACGCCCAGACTTCTTCGTGCCCGGCACTCACACGCTCTCGGGCCAGCTCATCGCGGCGTTCGCGCGTGGTGACTTGGAGCTCGGCAACCGGACTACCACGACGCCCGAAAACCCTTGACGATGACACCTCTGACTGTCACGGTAGCTTCACCATGCGCGATGTAGAGCACTCTGTCGAAGACGACGCGCCACGGCGGGAAAATGAATACACCATCGACCAACTGGCCGCGAAGACTGGTGTTCCAAGCCGTACCATTCGCTTCTACCAGGCCAAGGGCGTCCTCGATGCGCCCAAGCGGCGGGGCCGGGTCGCCTTCTACGACGACGCCCATGCCACGCGCCTGCGCGCCGTCTCCGAGTTGCAAGACAAAGGACTGCGCCTGCGCGCCATCCGGGACCTCATCCTCACCCCGGAGGCCGACGGCGATTCCATCCAGCAGTGGCTCGGGCTCGGACAGCGCCTCGGGAAGTGGGTCGACGACGAGCCGCAGCTGATGAGCGAAGCCGAGCTCAATGACCTGCTCGGCCACCCGGCACCCGGAACGATCACGCGCTTGCGACACGCAGGTGCGATCACCGCCGAAGGCATCGGGCTGCAAACTCGCTACATGGTGCGAAGCCCCGCGCTGCTCAAGATCAGCATGCGTCTCGAAGCAGCCGGCATCGACATCGAGACCGCGCTGCGCCTCCACCAGATCCTGGAGAAGCATCTGCGGCGCACCGCCGACGAGATGGTGGAGTTCGCGATCAAGCAGCTCGGCAAAGGGTTCGGCAAGAGCTCGCATCCGGAGGACGTGACGCGCGCAGTCGAATGCCTCTACCCGACAGCACCCGGCGGCGATGCCGTGCGCGTGGTGTTTGGGCGTGAAATCCAGCGCGCAGTCGGCGAGCATCTCACCCATCACGTCGAGCCCAGCAGACGCTGGCGGCGCTAGAGAAACCCAGCCGCATGAAGCCCAAAAGCGCAAGAATCCGCGTCGCGGTCGTGTACGGCGGCCGCTCCACCGAGCACGAGGTATCGTTGCTCTCGGCGGCGTCGGTGATCCGAAACCTCGACCCAGCAACCTACGAGGTTGTGCCCGTCAGCATCGACCACCAGGGCCGCTTCCACCTCCACGAGCTATCGGTTGCGCTCGAGAGCTCGCGCGCCAGCCTGCCGGTGGGCAGCGAAGGCCATGCCCTGACGCTAGCTCCGCAGCCATCAGCTGCGCTTTTCTACCAAAGCGCAGCGCCCTTGCCGGTCGACGTCATCTTCCCGGTGATGCACGGACCGCTCTGTGAGGATGGCTGCATTCAGGGGCTCTTCGAGCTCGCTGATGTCGCTTACGTCGGCTCGCGCGTGCTCGGCTCGGCGCTCTGCATGGACAAGGACGTGGCCAAGCGTCTGGTGCGAGCCGAAGGCGTCGGCATCGCGGATTACGTCTGCTTCGAGGGGCCCGCCTGGCAGAGTCAGGCAGCGACGCTCACGCAACGGATGGAAAGCGAGCTTGGCTACCCGGTGTTCGTGAAGCCAGCGACGCTGGGTTCTAGTGTCGGCGTCACGCGCGTCACTGACCGCGCGCAACTCACCACGGCCGTGACGCACGCACTCGGCTACGACGACAAGGTGCTGGTCGAGCGCGCCGTCGATGCGCGCGAGATCGAGGTGGCGGTGCTGGCGGCGACCGATCCGGCCGCGCTACCGGAAGCCAGCACACCTGGCGAGATCGTGCCGCGCGAAGCCTTCTACAGCTTCGAGCGCAAGTACGTAGAGTCTGCGGGCGCGGATCTGCACGTGCCCGCCAAGATCGACACGGCCGTCAGCGAGCAGGTGCGGAGCTTCGCGCAACGCATCTTCCTGGCGCTGCAGTGCCAAGGCATGGCCCGCATCGATTTCTTCCTCGACCGCAAAACCGGTAAATTGCTTTTCAACGAAGCCAACACCATCCCTGGCTTCACTGCGATCAGCATGTATCCCAAGCTCTGGCAGGCCAGCGGCCTCCCCTACGCCACGCTCCTCGATCGCCTGATCCGCGATGCTCTCTCACGTCACGCCCGCCGCTCACGGCTGCGCCGCCAACGCTGACACGCCGAGAGCCGAAGCCTGCTCGGCGGGTATGGCACTAGCTCAGAGCTTCCAGCTGACTTTCGCCGGATAGGAGCCCGGGTCCGGCATGGACCAGGACTTCACCGCCGCGACGATACAGTCGATCTTGTCGGCAGCTGCTTGAGAATCCGCAGCGGCGCCGGCAGAGATCACGTGACCGCCCGGCGCCACGTAGGCTGTGACGATGTAGTGCGCCGCACCGAGCCCACACCTCTCGAGCGAAGCACGCGAAGAGCGCGTAACGCTGGCCACACGCTCTTCTGGCCAGGCGACCGGAGCACGCACATCTGCCACGCCGTCCAGCTCGAACCCCCAGACGAACTCCGCCGCACCGCCACCTTGTGGCTTCGGAAAGCGAGTCTGCTTTGCGATGCCCAAGAGGCAGAGCTCGGTGCCGCGATGCCCGATGCTGGAGCCGCGGGGGTGGACCGACTCC
>JADGRG010000526.1 GCA_017881145.1 Sandaracinaceae bacterium
ATGTTCTTGCCGGGAATGCCGGTCGAGCCACCCCGGGCCAGCACCAATCCCAAAACGCTGCGTGGGTCGCTCATGTGGGTCCCGTAGGGCGCCGCAGTCTACGCTCTACGCCCGAGACTGGCGAGGTATGGTTGTGCGTCTTGCCCGCGGTTGCGTGGTGAGGGCGTGCCTTCTGCGCAGGAGCGTCGCGGTGGCTCTGGCAAGCGCGAGCTGTGGGGGATAAGTTGCAACGGTGAAGGTCCAACGTTTTCTTCTCATCAATCCGTTCTACCCCCTGGTCGAGATGCCATCGGCGCCGCTGGGGGTGAGCTATCTGGCTGCTGCGCTCGAGCGTGCCGGGATCGAGACGCGCGTCTACGATTTGGTGGTCACCGGTTACAGCGCGAAGAAGCTGGAAGCGCTGATGAACGCCTGGAAGCCCGACATCGTCGGCGCCACCGCAGTCAGCATGACCTTCAATTCGGCGATCGCTGCCATCGAGGAGGCCAAGCGCATCAACCCGGACGTGGTGACGGCGATGGGCGGCGCGCACGTGAGCTTCTGCGCCAGCGCCACGCTGCGCAAACACAAGGGCCTCGATCTGATCGCAATGGGCGAGGGCGAGGAGCTGATCGTCGAGCTCTGCGAAGCCGTGGCCGGCAAGCGCAGCTACGCGTCAATCGCCGGGCTTGCGTATCGCGATGGCGATGAAGTGCGTGAGAATGCCAGTCGCGGGCACTTCATCGACGTGAACACGCTGCCACTGCCGGCGCGCGATCACACTCCGCTGGCTCGCTACCGCGCGCTGCGCACGCCGATCAGCATGACCACCAGTCGTGGTTGTCCTTTTCAGTGCATCTTCTGCGTGGGTCGCAAGCTGGTCGGCGCCAAAGTTCGCTACCGCGACCACCTGAGCGTGGTCAACGAGATGCAGCAGCTGGTCGACTACGGCTTCGAGCAGGTCAACGTCGCCGACGACCTCTTCACCGCCAAGCGTCAGCACGCGCTCGCCGTCTGCGACGAGATCATCAAGCGTGGGCTCAAGGTGAGCTGGGCCGCCTTTGCGAACGTGAACACCGTGGACGTTCCGCTCTTGCGACGCATGAAGGAAGCCGGTTGCTTCACCGTGAGCTTCGGCCTCGAATCAGGCAACCAAGACATCCTCAAGGCCACCAAGAAGGGTACCAAGCTCGAAGGTATCGTCGCTGCGGTGGAGATGTGCAACGAAGCGGGCGTCACCCCGCACGGCTCGTTCATCGTGGGACTGCCCGGCGAAACACCTGAGACGATTCGCCAGAGCATCGAGTTCAGCCGCAAGCTTCGGGAGATGGGCTGCGATGCCGGCTTCCACATGCTGGCGCCCTTCCCAGGCACGGCGGTGCGCGAGCACGCCGAGAAGTTCCAGCTCAAGATCCTCTCTAACGAGTGGTCGGACTACCACGCCAACCGCGCCATCACCGAGACCCCGGGGGCTGACCGCGACACCCAGAATGCGGTGGCCAAGGAGTTCGAGGGCGCTGCAGAAGAGCTTTTCTGGGACCTGGCGCGTCGCATCGAAGCCGGCACGGCCAGCGCCGAGGAATGCCACCGCTACGCGCTGCTCGAACGGCAAGCTGTCTACTACGACATGATGATGCAGGACTTGCTCGAAACCCGCGGCTCGCTCTCGACGCAGAGCGCCGAGGTGTCGCAGAGCGTCGCCATCGACAGCATCGTGGAGCAGGTTTGCGAAGCCACCAAGCGGCCCCGGCCGATGGTGGAGCGTGCGATCGTAGACGGTCTGCACCTCGGCTATCTGCGCTATCGCTCGGCCTCCCAGGTGTGTACCTGGGAGTTCGCAGACTCGCCGCCGTCGCTGGCAGTCACGGAGATCGTTCGCAGACCCGCGCAGCGGACGGCGGCGCTTCTAAACGCCGACCCTTTTGCAGCAGCGCCTGCCGAGTGATCACCGCGTAAGCGACCGCGCTCGCCGCTTTCAGCCTTCCCACTGACCAGATTGGCGGGGGAACTTCAGATTAGCGCTCAGCCACGCGCACCACCTGGCTTGCGCTGGCGGTGACGCGAACGCAGCGCGTCTTGCAGAGGTAGGCGGCCACCTCGACGTGCAGGATGGCGGTGCCGGCGCTCCGGGCCATGATCGGCACTTCGAAGCGTAGGCGTCGCGGGTCTGCGCTCCTTGCGTCGGAGCGCAGCAAGCGTCCGCGCACGATCTCGATGGCTGCGCCTTCGCGGCTCGGTGTCAGCAAGAGGGGCGCAGTGTTGGGTGCGGCGAACTCGACGTCGACTTCGATGTCGGCGTGGGAGCCCGGCGTCACGAGCTCGGGCGCGGTGATGCGCACCTGCATCGGGCGTGCTGCTGGCTGATCGGCGAGAACCGAACGCGCGCCGAGCACGCAAACCAGCGTCACTAGCCCGACACGACCTGCACGCAGAGCGGCTGGGACGGTCGCTCGCATCAGTCGGCGTAGGGGATCAGCTCGCACATCCGACTCGTTCCATGCCAGCGCATCAGCTTCGGTTCTGCGCGGCCGTCTTCGTTGTATTCGATGAGAGCGTAAGTGAGCCCGCTGTCCTGACCAAGGTACTGCAGGTTCAGGTGGATCATCTTCATCCAGGTGCCGGTGTTGAGCATGACCTTGTGGTTGGGCAGCGTGCGAAAGCGTGGCGCGTGGCTGTGGCCCACGATCAAGGTATGCGTGCCGCGCACTTTGCGCAGCGAGCGCTCGGCGACCTCGTCGTAACCACCGATGGCGAAGACTTCTTCGCGCAGGATGCGCGGCAGGCTCGAAAGGCGCTTGCTCCAGGCGCGCAGGGTGAAGATGCGGCGTCGCAAGAGGTGAAAGAGCGAGCGCACGAGAAAGCCGAAGCCGAAGCTCGGATCGAAGAAGAGCGAGCCGAGGATGAAGACCCGCAGCGGGAGAATTCGGTCTACGTTGTTGCGCAGCTCCTTGGCGGGATTCATCACCTCCAAGATCCACAAGCTGCCGTAGGGCAAGTCGAGCACGAGCTGCCCGTCGCGTCGCTCGCGGAACGGTCGCGCGTAGTCGATGCGGTGAATGCGCTCCAGCTGGTGGCCGTGGCGAATCTGGATGCCTTCCGGAAGATAGTAGGTGTCGCTGCTGGTGATGAAACGCACGCGGGATGCGAGCTCGCCGGGGGCGACGTAGCGACGAAACACTTCCTGCGCCTCCGGGAAGAGCATCTCGAGGTCGTGGTTGCCGGGCAGGTAGACGAGCCTGCGGCGCGCACGGCTGAGAAACGTGCGCAGCGCCAGCACTACTCTGGGATGGCCTTCCAGGCAGAGACGCAGCTTCTCCGTAGCGATCTCTTGCGTGATCTCGGTCGGCCAGTGGCCGTTCACACGCACCTTGAGCAGATCGAAGATGTCACCGTTCAAGACCAGCTCGATCTCGGCGTCCTCGCCCAAGAGCGCATCGTAGTGCACGAGCAACTCTGCGAAGCGGTCGTCTTCGAAGAAGTCCTCGTGCGGATTGAGCTTGCCTTGCTCCACACCCGTCCCCAGATGCAGATCACTCACGACGACGCGCAGGAGCTTCATCTTGCCTCGGGTTAAGGGATGGGCTTAACTAACGCTAGCCTAGGCGCGCCCATGGATGCTTGGGGCTGCAGACGCACTGGTCCCAAAGTGCCACAGTGCCCATGCGGGGATCCTCCGATGAGCTTCGATAGTACGGATCCCCAATGCGGCCGAGCAAGAGATCGCCCACAATTCGTGGGCACGGGCCTGCGTCGCGGTCTTTTCTCGTGGTTCGGCCGGTTCACGTGCGCGGTCAGGGTCAGCGTGCTGGTCGCTGCGTGCAGCGCTTCCTCGGCCTACAAGCCGCCGCCGCTGGCAGACGCGGGCCGACCGGTGAGCGACGCGGGCCAACGCGGCCTGCCGGTCACGGGCATCGGCACGGCCTCGCTGACGGTCACGAGCGTCGCACCCGGCAGCGGTCCGTTCTCGGGCGGGAACAAGGTGGTCGTGCACGGCAGCGGTTTCACCGACCAGGCGGTCGTCAGCATCGGTGGTCGTGCGGTGCAAGCATCCGACGTCACGCTGGACGGGGCAGGGCGCCTGTCTGTGGTGGTCCCAGCTGGCAACCTCGGCCCGGTGGATGTGAGTGTCACGCAGGGCGCAAACGTCGCCACGCTGAGCCGAGGTTACTTCTACAACGCACTCGAGCTGACACCGCAGCAAGGCTCGATCGCGGGCGGCACGCTGGTGGACGTCACCGTGAGCGGTGACACCCTGGATGCGCAGGTGGAGGTCGACTTCGACGGCCAGCCGTGCACTGAGCTGACCGTCGTCACCGCCAAGCGTGTGCGCTGCAAGGCACCGCCACACGGGCTGGGCGTGGTCGACGTGCAGGCGCGCTGGCCGGGCACCGAGCGCGCAACACTCGTGGCGCAAGCCGCCTTCGAGTACATCCAGACCGCAGATGTGGGTCGCGGCGGTGTCTCGGGTGGTCCCATCGCCGGCACGCTGAACGTGACCGTGCTCGATAGCAGCGCTGGTCTGGTGATTCGCGGCGCCTTCGTGCTCGTGGGCGACGACCCGAAGACGCCCTATCAAGGCCTCACTGACGCGCTCGGGAACATCACCTTCGCCGGTAGCGACCTGCAGGGGCCGCTCACCGTGCATGTGTCGGAAGCGTGCTTCGTGCGCTCCTCGATCGTCTCTTTCGACGCGCAGAACGTGACGGTGTTTCTCGCGCCCTCGCTCGATCCGGCTTGCGCCGACAGCGGCAGCGGCGGCGGCTCGGGTCACGGACAGCAAGGTTCCTATGTCTCCGGCGAGTTGGTCTTCCCCGGTCCGAACGAATTCGCGATCAACGGTTGGGACATCGTTCCAAAGCCCCAGGCCGGCGAGGCACGGGTGGCGTATGTGTTCACGACGCAGTCGACGGCAGACTCCACAAATCCGCCCTCGGATGCTGCGGGCGGCGACTACAAGCTTGCAGAGTTGACAGCGAAAAAAGGCCTGCACGGCAACCCGTATCGGATCTTCGTGCGTCCGGCTGGACTGGCGGTCTACGCGCTGGCTGGGCTGGAACGCTCCGACACCGGCGCCTTCACGGCGTATGTCATGGGTGTGGCGCGCAACGTGGTCACTTCCCCTGGCAACGAGGTGAAGAACGTCGACATCCCCATGACCATCACGCTCGATCACGAGCTGGATGTCGCGCTGAGCGCTGTGCCTGGCTCGACTGCCACCGGGCCCACAGACTATCGCGTGCGCGCCCACGTCGATCTCGGCGGTGAAGGCATGATCGTGCGCAAACTGGCGCAGGTGTCGCTCGACACCATCACGCACTATGTGAGCAGCGACCCTTTTCGCTTCGTGGGGCAGCCGGCCTTCGCCGGTGCTCTCGCGGATGCGAGCTATGAGCTTATCGCCGGCTATTACACCGCCGGCAAGGACCTGCCTTACACACAGCAGTGGCGCTTCGGCGAGAAGGCATCGAGCACCAACGTCGTGTTGCAGGGTTTCTTGGGTATTCCCGAGGTGGTGGCCCCGCTCTCCGGAGCAGCCATGCCCAGCGATCGCACGCTGCGCTTCGACGTCAACGGCCGAGCGCCCGACTTCTTCCTGGTCGAGCTCACCGGCGGTGACGGAAACCCGGCCTGGCAGCAGATTCTGCCGGGCACGGCGCGGGCAGTGCCGGTGCCTGATCTCTCCAAGATCACAGGTCAGACGGACATCGCAGGCGGCTTCGTCTCCTGGAAGGTGAAGGCCATCAACGTCGCCAACTTCGACTACGCTGCGTTCCAGTACACGTATCTATCCTCGCGCTACTGGACCCACAGCGCCGCCAACGCTTTCACGTTTCGACTATGAGCTACCTGCGCAGAGCTTTGGTCGCGTGTCTGTTCGGATTGGCAACGGCGGGGTCCGTCGTGCTCATGCTCGGTTGCAGCACTGCGCCGCGCCGCATCGAGCTGCCGCCACTGGCCGACCGCGCACAGGACGCAGGTCGACCTGTGTTCGCCTGTAAGGACGAGACCACGCGCTCATGCGAGGCGGGCAAGCACTACAGCTGCAAACGAGTGGGTGAATTCGTCCAGGTCGTGACGGTGGACTGCCTGCAGCAGGGGCTGGTCTGCGACCTGCAGAAACAATGTGTGGTCTGTCATGCCGGTGATCTGCGCTGTAAGACCTGCTCCGCTGGCGACAAGAGTTGCGATCCGAACACCGTGCAGAGCTGCGACGCTGAAAGCAGTACCTGGAACGACGCAGTGCACTGCGATATCCAAAACACCGAGGTCTGCAACGACGCTCGCTGCGTAAAGGCCTGCGACCTCGCTGCCAGCAACCACTCCTACGTGGGCTGCGAGTTCTACGGAGCCGACCTCGATAACGCCGCCATCGACGACCAGAACAACGCCTCGGCGCAGCAATATGCGATCGTCGTGGCGAATCCGCAGTCGGTGCCGGTCGAGGTTTGGGTGGAGCTGAACGAGGCGCCTTTCGGCGCGACGGTGAAGCCTAGAGAAGTGCAGCGCTTGCTCGTGCCCCCTGGTGACCTCGAGGTCTTCAAGCTGCCGCGCCGCGAAGTGGATGGCTCGTCAGCCACGGGCATCAACGACGGCACCAACACAGCGGTGACTTCGAATGCTTACCGAGTCGGCTCCTCGCGCCCGGTCACCGCGTACCAGTTCAATCCGCTCGAGAACGTCAACGTCTTCTCCAACGACGCATCGCTGCTGCTGCCGACGTCCGCCATCGGTACGCAATACACCATCGTGTCGTGGCCCGAGACCATCGGCAGCTCCAAGGATCCAGCGCAGGACTTCGACCACACCTCGAGCAACGAGGACCTGCGCGCGTTTCTGACCATCATCGGGACAGCCGAGCAAACGCATGTCACGGTGGAGCTCGGCGCGCAGGTCATCGAAGTGGTTGGAGCAGGCCCGGTTCCGGACTCCGGTCCCGGCGACAAGCTGGAATTGGACATCGGACCTTTCGACGTCGTGAATCTAGAGACCAAGGGCTTCAACGCGGACTTCACCGGCAGCGTGGTGCGCGCCACTCAGCCAGTGACAGTCTTCGTCGGTAGCGAGGCGTCGGATGCGCCGATCTTCCACGCTTACGACACGCGTCAGTGTTGCGCCGATCACCTCGAGGAGCAGGCCCTACCGGATTCAGCGGCAGGCAACCACTTCATCGTCGCGCGCATGCCACCGCGGACCAAAGCCTTGAACGCGGCAGCTGCGCCGGGGCAGAGCATCGGCGTTTCTGAGGTCAACGAGCCGGAGTGGATCCGCATCATCGCTACGGCCACGGGCACCACGACCATCACGACTACGCTGCCGAGCCCGCAAGACAAGTTCCCGCTGCAGCATCTGGCGGACGTGATCCTCAGAGCCGACCAGGATTTCGTGATTCAAGCGGACAAGGCTATCGCGGTGATGCAGATCTTGCCGAGTCAAGGTGTGCCCGGGATCCCGAAGCAGTATCCCGGTGGCGATCCTTCACTGATCACCGTGCCTCCGGTCGAGCAATATCGCCGCGACTATATCTTCCTGACACCAGATAAATACGCCTTCGATTTCGTAACCATCGTGGCCCACGTCGATGCCGAGATCTTGCTCGACGGCGCAGCGTTGCCGAAGACCTGCACGACGCAGCTCATCGACGCGAGTCTCGTCGCCAGCAACGCAGCCGCCGCCGCCGATTGGGTCGCCATCCGCTGTCAGCTGTCGTTCCCCATTGTCACCGCCGGCCCAGCTTCGCAGGTGTTTGCGGGTGAGCAACATGATGGCGTCCACACCCTCGTCTCCACGCGTGAGATGGGGATCGTCGTGTACGGTTTCGATCGCTTCGTAAGTTACGCCTACGTCGGCGGTCTGAACCTGCAAGTCATCAACTGAGTTGGGCAGGAGTCCAGCTCAGGCGCCGAACTCGACGCAGCGGCGCGCGAGCGTGCCGTATTCGAAGCCGATCAGCGGGAAGCGCAGCGGTTCACCGTGCGCAGCACC